>JAMLHE010000028.1 GCA_023957315.1 Candidatus Kapaibacterium sp. | reverse complement strand
ATCTGCTAATTCAATTACACATTCCCCAAGTGTATTGAAAATGCTAATTCCGGAAACTTCGGAAGTTTCCAAAACTTCCGAAGTTTGGATTGTAATATATTCCGATGCCGGATTGGGATAGATGGCGATGTTTTCATCATCGCCTTTGAAATCCTCTACACTCGTTGGTTCCCATGGTAGCTTAAGTTTCCAGAGTGAGCCTTTGAATATATGAAGAGGTGTTGAAAAACTAAATTGCTCGTCAATTGTCAGTAGCCACAGAGTTTTATTTCCTTGGTCTAAAAAAGTACTTCTTATTTTGGGCTTTTTTTTGAAATAGTTTAATCGTATCCACATGTTACCTAAATCTTTTGTTTCTGATAGAAAGATTTCATTAGTCCATGCTTCACGTTTCCCCAAATTCACGTCTATTCTTTCTTCTGCATCAATATATTGATTTTTGTAATTTGAATTGTCGAATTGGAAGCTTTTCGTGTAGTATTGATTTAAAGTGAAAATATATCCCGAATCAATGTTCGTGTTCGGTTTTGATTGGTCTATTAATTGTAGCCAATTGATGTTTTTCGTACTTAAAATTTCATCACTATATTTCGATATTTGTATTCCCTCGATTGTGAAGTAGTAACTCCAAATATGAGAAGCTGAATCTAAGTAGCGATAAGGTCTCTTTCCGAAAGTCCTCATTGTATTCTTACCGTCCAATCCTATATATTCATAAGCTATCGGGTCAAACTTGATTTCTCTAAAAGTTTTGCCGTTGTCGAATGTCTCGAAATATTTGTCTGCTTGCCTTTCGTAATCCAAATCATTATAGCCGTCACCCGATTTGTAGAACCAATGCTCTTTTTCTGCCCAATCAAAATTGAATTGATATGTAGTAAATCCATGCGAATATCGAAACAATTTTAATATTTCCCAGTTCCTGCCCGCGTTTCGGGATATTTGTATTGACATAGTATGTATTTCGCCTGTGTGAGTGCTTTGTTTGCCTTCATGCACAGATATAAGCAAATTTGTATCAATAGGACTTTCTAATAAGTCTTTAGCACCAAGGGACAATTTTGCATCTTGATATCTCTCGCTTGTTTTAAAAAAATCATACGATACTTCGTAGTAGCGCTTATTCTCGTCAAAATCAAAAATCATACGATGTAAAGCGTTGGAGTTGTGTTTGAAAATTCTTGGTGCAGGTAAAGATGGGATTTTTTCCCATGTTTCTCCTCCATCAGTTGATAATACATATATCAGAACAGATGGGTTCGTATATAAACGAGATGCTAAAAAACATGTGTCATTATGGCAATGTAAATTAAAAGTGCCTGTCGAATCAAGTTTCATAATATACTCCCAGCCGTCAGGGGGTTCGTAGCCCAAGTCAGCAGGTGGTGGCTTGGCATGAGCATAGGAAAATAGTACCAGTACAGCGATTAACGCTGCGATAATAGTAGTTTTTTGGGTGGAATTCATAATGATTCCCTTTAACAGTTCATATACTTATGCTAACTTAATAAATTTTCCTATTATATGCAAATTAATTTATAAGCGGGGACTAAATCTATGTTTCAAATGGATAAAGGTTGAGAACAATATATATATAATTAATTATAATGTTTAAAAAATAAATCGCGTAATAACTTAATATTCGTGGAAACTCGTGAAGACTATGAGTTCGATGGCGCAACTTTGGACACATACAGTCAACCAATCAATGGTGGAAATGTAGATATATTCGGATTTGAATTTTCTGCACAACGCCAACTCGACTTCCTACCGGGTTTCTGGAAAGGTTTTGGTGTTTATTTAAATTACACTTATACAACAAGTTGTGTAAGCGATTTTCGTATCGAAGGTAGAGAAGACGATGACATTTCACTCCCGGGAACCGCCGAACATACTCTAAATGCGTCACTTTCCTACGATAGTAAGAACTTTTCTTTCAGAACATCCTTGAATTATTCAACAGCCTTTGTTGATGAATTCGGAGAAGAAGCATTTTACGACAGATATTATGATAAGGCAGTTCACTTAGATATAAATGCCAATTATGCAATTACTCCTTAGTTCAGAGTGTTTGCCGATGCACTCAATTTGCTGAACCAACCACTAAATTACTTTCAAGGGATTAGTTCAAGAATCATGCAATCTGAGTACTATAATGTACGTTTTCAGTTTGGTGTAAAAATTGATTTATAAATCATTTAATAGGAATTTTAATGTATAAAATAGCATATATAATTAGTCTTTCATTTTTGTTTTTCATTGCTTGTGGCGAGAAACCGGCAACGGACGTTCAAAAACCACAGAACTTACTATACGACATTGCTCCGTTCACATCCGATTCCTTGGTTAATGTTGTTATCGAAATACCGGCAGGAACAAACCAAAAATGGGAAGTCAATAAAGTAAGCGGGCAGTTAGAATGGGAGCAGCTTGCACCAGATTCGTTCCGTGTAATCAACTATCTGCCCTATCCTGCCAATTATGGCTTTGTGCCACAAACCCTGTTACCAGAAGCTTCCGGAGGCGATGGCGACCCTGTTGACGTTTTTGTCCTTGGTGAGCATATCGAGCGCGGTACAGTTGTTCCTTGCAGAATAATCGGTTACATTGAAATGATTGATAGCGGCGAACAGGACAACAAGTTTATTGCTATTCAAGTTCCCTCACAATGGAACAAAGTCCATTCATTTCAAGATTTAAATCAGCACTACCCGGGAGTATTAGACATATTGCGAATCTGGTTGACAAATTACAAAGGTGTCGGTAAAATGGAAATTCTATCAGAATATGACGGACAACCCGCTCTTGATTCAATCTACAAAGCAAATAGAGATTTTTATAAACAATGATTAAAAATATCATATTCGTTCCTTCTTTGAAATAAAACTAGACCTTAATAAGTCGAATTAAAAATAAACGTTACGCATTTAATAAAATATTCGTAATTTTGTTCTTTGTATGGTAAGAATTTTATTGTTTTAGGTTTAGTTGTTAGATTTTACAGAGACAATAAATATTTGATTTTATGAAATAAATTGATTTAATAAAAGTGACATATAAGATATGATGATAGATATAAAGTCTTTATTGAAAAAAGAAATAAGGAAATTTGAAGCCGGAGATAAATTTATTTTCGGAATAAAAGAACTTTCCGGGAAATTAGAGGTCCCCAGCATTCAATTTCCGGCACTAATTGGAATAGAAATCAGTTCCATATGCAATCTTTCGTGCGTTCATTGTCCACCGCAAACCGAAAGCAGCAGCCCGAAGCACAGCATGATGGATTATGACTTATTTCTTAAGATTATGGATGAAATTGATTCTGTCGGGAAGAGGAGAATTGCATTGCATAAAGACGGCGAACCGCTGATATATCCTAAAATTATTGACGTGTTGGACAGAATGAAGTTAAATCACGAACACGAGGTATATTTAACGTCGAATGCCCACAAACTCAATAAAAATATTTCGGAGTCTATACTCAAAAATAGAATTGATATTATTAATTTCAGTTTAGGTGCAGCGACAGAGCCTTTTTATAAAAAAGTCAGAGGTGGCAACTTCGGATTTGTCAAAAAGAATATTCTTGCTTTTCTTGAAATGGCAGAAAATTATAAAACCAAGCCATTAATAAAAGTACAAATAATCAATTTACCGGAATTTCCCGAAATGGCGGATGAACTAAAATTATTTAAAGAATTTTGGTCGGCTTATCCGGTCAAAATTGAAGTTTGGGATAAACTGACTTGGGGTTTGTACGACAATTCTGATTCCGTCTCCTACCGCTATCCATGCTATTCTCTTTGGAATTCGATGGATATAAATTCGGACGGAACCGTTTCAACATGTTGCATGGACTGGAAGCACGAATTAATTATTGGCAATATCAACACAGATTCTGTGCGAGATGTATGGCATTCCGAATCATTGAATAATTTAAGAATCGCTCATAAAAAAGACAATGGCATTTCAATTGAGCAATGTGCCGGTTGTAACTACTGGCACTGGCAACCACGATTGACTAATTATCCTTTATCTAAGGTGACTTAACGATGATTTATATGATTAAAATGTTTATTGTGAGTAAGAGGTAAAGATATTTAAGCCCCTTTTCGGGTAAAAACTGTTATTTTGTCATTCTGAACGAAGTGAGCAATCCATGTATTTTTATGAAATCTTGATTCTTCGTCTGCGGCTCAGAATGACGATGAGGACTGAACATAAAAAATGTGAGGCTGTCTCACAAGGGCAGCCTCTTTGGCTTTCAATAAGGTGATAAAATGGGAC
>JAMLHE010000027.1 GCA_023957315.1 Candidatus Kapaibacterium sp. | reverse complement strand
ACTTTAGATATGTCATAGTTTTAATCAATTCAATTAATCTGAATACGCCAAGTCATCGGATGAATGGAGCATTTGAGAGTTTATTGTGCCGCCCTTGCAACAACTTACTCAACATTTTTTCACTTTTTTTTTGATACAGGTGTGACAAAATCACTTTTCGATTGTTATTTAAAATATATGATTGTGCAATTTTAAAAAAGTTTTTTTAAATATATTAAAGGGTCACAAGATGAAATATTTTGTACTATGTTTAATGCTTATCATTATCACTGCTACAGTCGCCGAATCGCAACTTGTAAATCGCTGGGAAGCTGTTGACACATCATCAAGAAATTACACTATTTTTGGGCGTTCAAAAATCATGGATGCACTTGATAAAGACAAGCTGATTTCTTTTGATAGTGAAGTTGCTAATACCGGATGGTTTGTCAAATATTCTACTGATGGCGGTACTACATTTGAAACCATTTTGCAAACGGAATCATTTCAGTACGATTTACACTCATTGTCATTTCCGGTTGAGAGTCATTTTTATATCGCAGGCGATAGTTCGGAATATCTGACCACAGTTGGATTTAATTCGTATTTTAAGAGAACAGCAATGCTCTTTACCAGCTTCGATAGCGGACAAAATTGGAATTATATCAAGTTTGATTCCAATTCAACTATTAGATTTATTGATATGGCTTCAGCAAAATTAGGCGTAGCCGCAATAATGACAGTTGGGAACTACTATAACTCAACTGTTGAATACCATGGCGATACGCTTCTATGGACCGATGATGGATTTCAGACAATTCAAAAAATCCCGCTTCCTATCGAAAACTTGCAAGTAAACGCAATAAAAGTTTTTGATGAAGACACTTTCGTAATTTTAGTTCAGAAAAGTTCCGAATCAATCAGAAAGTATATCAAAACCACCGACAGAGGCGAAACATGGGTTGATTTTGCAGAAGCGCCAAATACAAGAATTATCGAATTCATTGACCAAAATATCGCTTACAAGATTGATGACAAACGAAAAGAATCGAATCCTGAGCAGTGGGAAACCTTAGTCTCAAAGACTACAGATGGTGGCAATAGCTGGATTGAACTTTTCACACCTACCAATCAAAAATGGACCGATTACAGAGCTGTAACCATATCATGTGCCGACGAAGATAACGTACTAATAGCAGGACGCAACAGCATGATTTATAAAACTACTGATGGTGGCATGACTTGGCTTCAGCAAAATTTACCAAATGGAGTTAATGGCGGTGTAGATATGGAATATGATAATGTATTAGAAATCATCTATCTTGAAAAAGATGCTGCTTATGCTATTGTAGGAAGGATGATGTTCAAAATGACCGGTGAAATGAATTTACAGCGTCCATATTTGAATTATTTTGGATATCGCGTACCACCGTTTGATTTGCCGGTAAATTGGACTTCCGTCGAAGGTGCTAAAAGTTATCGCTATCAGCTTGCAAAAGCAACATCCAATAATACCTATGATTATGAACAATTTAATAATCCGGTCTTAGATACCATAGTTGACAATCTTGAAATAATACTGCCCGACCTTGATTATAACCAATGCTACTATGCTCGCGTAAAAGCAATTGGCGACGGAATCGAAAGTGACTGGTTTATTCGGGCAAGCCATTTCTGCACTTTTGTTGATGAGAATTCTGTATTAGCACCCAGTTTCATTAAGCCTCTCTCGGGCGAAAGAATAAAAACAAGCGAAATAGAGTTTGTATGGACATCCGTTCCTAATGCAGAAATGTATGAGTTTCAGGTAAATAATATGCCGTATTTCCAACAAAATATATTAGCTGATGAAACTACTGCCGATACAAGCGTTACTATACCCACTCCTTCTTATGAAAATGTAAACTTCTACGCACGCGTTAGAGTAAATGACGGAAATATTATTTCCGATTGGAGTTATCTGACTTTCAGGTTAGCCGACCCTACAAGCGTAGAAATCAGCAAAGTTGATGATGGTATCAGAATTTTTCCCAACCCGGCAAGCGAATATATTGAAATAGCTGTAGATATCAACCCTACGGTTAACCGTAGGGTTGATGAAGTTTCAGAGATTAAAATCTTCAATACTCTTGGTGAATGCGTAATTAACCTCACCCCGCCCGCTCACCCTTCGACAGGCTCAGGGAGCGGGAATTTGAGAGTTGAAATTTCGCATCTGCCTCGTGGTGTGTATTACGTCCGTATCGGTAGCCGGACGCAGATGTTTGTGAAGGTCTGACAGATGAAGACTTCGGAAGTCTAATTTTTAAAATAGATGAATTTAATAAGCTTCTTGAAGATAATTATAAAGACTTCCGAAGTCTAAGTATCGGCAGTCAGACGCAGATGTTTGTGAAGATGTGAGGAAATAAAGGAGAATAAAAATCATGCGCTATGTAGTTTACTTCGTTTTACTATTTTTTTCAGTTAGTCTGAATTCTCAAACTGTTTGGGTGCAGACAAATGGTCCGTATTCCGGTCATTTATCCTATATCACCAAAAATGGACAAGGGCATTTGTTTGCAATTTCGGAAAATTACTATTTGTTTCGTTCAAAAGATAGTGGTGCTAATTGGGCAAAAATTGCTTCAAAGATTTCTTCCATTGCTTTCGACTCGGATAATAACTACTATTTGGGAACTACTTCAGGAGAAGTATCATTATTTGATACCAACATGAATTTTATTAAAACAACAAGAAAACCAAATTTTATGGATATGCATGTTGAAAGTATTGATATTGATGCCAACGAGAATATTTATGTTGAAGTGTTTTTTGGTGGATTGCACCTTTCTACAGACAAAGGAATTAGTTGGGTAGACATATTTGCTAATAACTTTCAACAACTTAGTTTTGATTCTAATAGTGTTGTCATAATGACTTTTGGTGGCAAATCTATCAACCGTTCAATAAACATGGGTACTGATTGGACAATTATTCAAATTAGTGATGATTCCTACTTGCGGGGTATATATTTTTCGTCATATAATAAAATATTCAACAACTTTATTGCTGTCGGCAGGGGAAATATTGTTTATATTTCTAATGACCTTGGCTTAACTTGGCTACCTATGGAAGACTCAATCCCAATAAATTGGGTTGAAGCAGTTTTGATTGATGAAAATGGCGATGCATATATTGGTGGCGATAGTTTAGTTTGCCGCTCGACCGATGGTGGATATACATGGACTAAACTCGATGGATTCCCGAAGGTTCGGGGTCAATCGCTTGTAAAACAAGGTGATATGATTTTTACTGCCACCTGGAGTAATGGCGTCGTAGCTTACGATATTTCCAAAAATTCAGGAGAAAAAAAGAATAATGGAATAATCAATTCAAATGTGCATCAAATTGCTATAAATCAAAAAGCTAATGTTTTTGCATCAACTGCAAGCGGAATTTATCGAACGACAAATTCCGGGAACTATTGGGAACAATTAGAATTGCCTATCAGTTCCGATGTTGAGAGCACTGCAATTTTAGCCTCAAAATCCGGTAATTTGTTTGCCTCAAGCGAACATGGGGTACTTATATCAAAAGATGATGGGCAATCGTGGAGTATTGTTGACAATATGGAGACTTATCCTGAAATAACCACTTGCTTCGCAGAATCTGATGACGGTAGAATTTATGCAGGAAACCATTATTTGCATTATTCAGATGACAAAGGCGAATCTTGGCAATCAATTGATTTGAAAATAGATGAAATTGCATCAATTGCAACTTATCAGAACAAGTATGTACTTGTTGGTTCGGCAAATGATGGTGTCTTTTTTTCGGAAGATAAAAGTATTTCATTTCGGAAATTACCTTTAGATGTACCGGAAAATACTCAAAATCATGTTAATTTTAACAGCGAAGGAATTATATTTATAAGTATGAATGCTTGGCAGGGTGGCGATGCAGTTTTCAGGTCTATGGATTTCGGCAATACATTCACAACCTTGGATTCACCAAATGGTGGTGTGCGATTTTTAAAAATTGATAATAATGATATCCTTTATTATTCTCCAAATCATAGGATCATCCATTCTTTCGGAAAATATAACCTTATTTACTATTCGACGAATAATGGTGACATTTGGCTCCCTCTGAATGATGAATCAATATATCCAATTTTTATTAAAAATATGGCTTTCGGAAAGAACAATAACGCCTATATCGGAACATTGAATGATGGTGTTTACAAAACTGATTTTCTGGCAAATGTAAATTCCGAACTGATTCAAAACCCTGTTGATTTTTCAATCTTCCCCAATCCCGCAACGGAATATATTGAAATCAGTTCCCACACTATCAACCCTACTGTTAACCGTAGGGTTGATGAAGGTTCAGAAATCAAAATCTACAATACTCTTGGGGAATGTGTAAGAAACCTCACCCCGCCCGCTCACCCTTCGACAGGCTCAGGGAGCGGGAATTTGAGAGTTGATATTTCGCATCTACCTCGCGGTGTGTATTATCTGCGTATCGGTAGCCGGACGCGGATGTTTGTGAAGATGTGACAGATAAAGACTTCGGAAGTCTAATTACTGTACCGTCAGTTATTCCAAAGTTAGTGTATCATCTTTGTTACAAC
>JAMLHE010000026.1 GCA_023957315.1 Candidatus Kapaibacterium sp. | reverse complement strand
TTCTCTTTGTGAATAGGATTGGAGATACTGTCCAAATCAGCATTAGTGCGATTGAGATGATTAGCCCGAGCGAGGTGCTGAAATAGTTTCGGAATACCAAGCCCGTATAGCCAAGTACGGCGGCACTTTCGAAGTTCAGAATGACAGAAACGCGTGCCAAATCGACCGGGTTGATGATTGTCGTGATGAGTATCATGTTGTCAAGCGGATAATCTTTTAGTAGAATTATCATCGAAAGTATGAGTGCGTCGTAAAGTACCGATGCGAATAGCCACAACACGATTCCAAGCCCAAATCCTATTATTCGATTCTCGTTTTTCAATACGATGAGCAGCGATATGCCCGTAAAAATGAATGTTAGTGCTATTCCGCTCATATTTAGCAAGATTAAACTCGAAATGCTGTCAACATATTGCAAGTTGAGCAAAATGGGAATGTTGATTCCGACTATTAGCCCAAGTGACAGAGCCAACGAGATTCCGAAGTAAATTCCATAGATTATACTCTTGCGTTGGATGGGCATTGTGAGCAATAATTCTATGAAATGTTGGGAATTGTAATAATATATTGTTGTATAAACTATTGATACTAATGGCGTTATATAGATTATAATATTTGAAATACTGATTAGGACTTTCCCGAAATCTTTGTCGAGGTAAAAAAGTATTAGCCCGAACGCAAGGTAGAATAATAAATACGCCAGCAGCCAACGACTTCTGGTGATATCAGCTATGCTGTATTTGAATATTTTATATATTTCTTTCATATTGATGTGTCAGTTGTGATATTGCAATGTCGTAATTTTCGCTTTGTGTGATTGTGTTTAGTTCATGTATTCCGCCGTCAAAGAGTGTGTTCCCTTCTACAAGATAAATTAATTTGTCCGCAATATCTATGATTTCAGACAAAATATGTGTGATAATTAAAATACTTTTGCCTTCGTTCTTCTTTTTGATAATCAATTCTTTAAGCGATAGCCTTGAAACAGGGTCGAGACTGACAGTCGGTTCATCTAATATTAAATAATCGCTGTCAAATCCGAATGCTTGAATCAGATTTATTTTTTGCTTATTCCCGCCTGAGAGCGTTTTAAAAGGCTTATTAATATGATTTTCGAGCCTGAAATATTCGATATATTCGGTAAAATCTACTTCGCTATTCCGTAATTTCTTGCAAATATTAAGTATTTCATTTCCGGTCAAATTTTCCGGAAAATTTGGCATTTGCGGCATATATCCGATTTTATTCTTGTAATGTACTCCGGCATTGATATTCTCGCCATCTAAATAAATTGCTCCGTTATCGGGAAATACAATGCCGAGTATCAGTTTGACTAAAGTAGTCTTCCCCGAACCATTCGGACCGGATAAAATCGTAACTTTGTCAGACAAAATATCCAAATTTGTATTTTTTAGCACATGATTTTTGCCGTAGTGCTTATTTATATTATCTATTTTTATCATATTTATGCGGTGCCATTAATGGTCTATCGTCAACAATGTCCTTTGGTGTTATCGAAGGCAACAAGGTTTCTGACAGATTCAAGATTTTAATAAAAAAACTTCTATTTAAAATTAATGTTTCGGAATAAGTCTCGACTAAATATGCAAATAATGTCATCGGACGATGCGGTATATCGCTTATTCCGTCGCGATTCAAGTCGAAAATCTTTGCCGAACTCCAGTAATTATTTTCCATTTTATTTCTGAAAGTGCCTTTGTTCGTTGCAAATTCAAATGTATTTGTATAAAAATTGTTAAACGAGATTGTATTATCGAAACAATTAGACAAAAATCGCAAAGCCCAAGCATTATTTCTAAAATCATTTTCGGTAATCATGCAACGATTTGTCCCTTCGGCATATATCCCGACAGTGTTCGAAGTAAATACATTCCGATTAATTACACTGTTTGAAATATCTTTTAATAATAAGCCGTAAGATGCCGTCCCGCGATTGAGCGAAAAATTATTATATGTCATTGAAATATATTTCGAGTACATTACGGCAACTCCCGCTCCATTGTGATTGAAAGTATTCCTCTCATAATCACAACTATCGGAAAACATAAAATGCAATCCGTAACGCAAATTATTATGACTGTTATTATTCGTAATCAGGCAATTTTTTGAAAATTCGATGTAAATTCCGTCTCGATGTCCGGATAGATTGTTTTTGTCGGCTATCACATTCGTACAATACCAAATATGAATTGCATTCCCTGATAGGGCTTCCTTGACTGAATTGCCTTTTATTGTATTATTGTGCAATTCGATGTTATTGGAACGTTTTATATAAACAGCAAAAAATGAGTTTTCGATTTTATTATTTTTCAATTTAATATTACTCGCATTTTCAACTAAAATAGCAGAATTATCTTTGAGCGAGTTATATACTATGTTTTTGAGATTGAGTCCGATAATTGAGACATTATCAGCTTTTACGACGAATAATTCCGCCGTATTTTCGGCGTCGATTATTGTATTCTTTTCACCAATAATCGTTATTGGTTTATCAATCAATATTGTTCGTGATTTGTAGTATCCCTTTTTAATTAAAATTGTATCACCCGAATTAGCATTACTGATGATTTCCGAGATTGAATTCTTAGTTTTGGGTGTAATTGTATGAACTATGCAGAGGGACTCTGCATATGCAAAGAGAAAAATTAGGCAATATGATAGCAAGAGCTTCATTTATAATTATTATCCGGATTGATTAATTCAAATCTTGCTTTAAATAATTCATTGAGCGAATGCCAGTCGTATAATTGTCCGTCTTTTTCGGCATACATTGCTTCTGCTGTCGTAAGGTCTTCGTATCCGCTCAAAAATGCTCCCATAGGGCTTGGCAAATTATCGCTAATTAAATATGAAGCAATAGTTGCATCGAATAATTCGCCCGGATTATTGAATGTATTGATTAAATATAATGCGATTTTATCTTTCGTAAAATCATCATCATACATGTAGTCCATCATACATTCTATCGCATCGAATTTAAAGACTTTACCCTTTTGTGTGACCACTTCGGCTCCGAATTTCGGGTCCATGATAGTCATTTTGCAATATTCGCAATTGTCGTGTCCGTAGTTAATTGCTTCAGGCTCCGGCGAACATGCCGCTAATATTACAATCATAATTAATAATAAATATTTCATTTTTTATCCTCCAATTTATCCTTTTTGGGTTTATTTGCTTTTTTCAACATAAAATAAGTCGCCCCCATAAATAGGAAACTCGCACCGATAAAGTAACTCCCAACGTGTGGCAGTGAAGTCGCCTTGAAATTTAATAAATATTGCGAGCCGATTAAAGGTGGCTGATATGTCTGCCCGGGCACTTTAATTGGTGCATTCGGGTTAAGGTCATGTCCGTAATCATATTCCCACATGTAAAAATCCACCATGCCGGCAATACCGATAATTACTAATGTAATCATCCATGTCATCACGATTTTCTTCTTCATTGAAATTGCGGCTGCAATCCCAAACAATGTCATAAATACAATAATATATGGGAAATAAGTCAATTCGGGTATTGATTCCGGTTCTATTGATTTCATCCCTACGTAGTGATTCAAAATATTAACGTTTTGCAGAGTATGAGGGGTATCACCCGATATTTGATTAATCCAAATATACATGTTGATACCGTCCGGATACTGAGGTGCTTCCAAACTAATTGACCAAATTGGGAATAGGAACGTTGCTAATAAAAGCAACGAACCTACTATCCCAATAATTATGCTAAACTTTTTCATTTTATTTTTACTTAATTTTGTGACTATTATTAGTCGCCGGTCCACCATTTCATCTCAGGATTGCTTCCTGCGGGTGAAACTCTTACATAACCTTGCATCTCTTGATGTAATGCAGAGCAGAAATCTGTGCAATAGAATGGATATACGCCCACTCTTGTCGGTTCCCAGTACAATGTTCTGGTTTGTCCGGGCATAATCAACAATTCAGCATTACGAGCTCCCATCACAGAAAATCCGTGTGGAACGTCCCAATCTTGTTCTAAGTTTGTAACATGGAAGAATACTTTATCGCCAACTTTGATGCCTTCGATATTATCGGGAACAAAGTGACTGCGAATTGTTGTCATGTAAATACGTACTGTATCACCTTTTCGAACTACTTTTGCATCAGCTTCTTTTTTCGTAACGTGTTCGTGATTGTTTTCTTCAATTTTGAAATATTGCTTAGAGTTAGGTACAATTTTCGATGCAGGTATTGCCTGTGCGTAATGCGGTTCACCAATTGTCGGGAAATCGAGCAAAAGTTCCATTTTATTGCCCGAAATGTCATATAATTGTGCCGAATGTGCTAATTCCGGTCCTGTAGGCAAATATCTGTCCTTAGTTATTTTATTCAATGCAATAACATATTTTCCGTATGGTTCTCTCGTGTCGCCACCGGGAATCATCAAGTGACCTACTGAATAATAACATGGCACTCTATCAACGACTGATTTATCGTCCAATTTCCATTTTACGATTTCCGATGAAATAAAGAATGTTGTGTACGCAAATCCATTGCCATCAAATTCGGTATGTAATGGTCCTAAGCCCGGTTGCAATACAATTCCGTCCAAAACTGATTCGTATTTCAAAACAGGAATTCCGTCAATCGTAGTTTCATAATCTTGATTTTCGATTGTAGTCATCATTTTGTCAAATGAATATACCGACATATCTGCTGATAATTTGCCATTACCAACAATATAATTGCCTGTTGGGTCAACATCAACGCCGTGTGGAGATTTCGGTGTCGGAATATAATACACAACTCCCGGGCATTCTTCAGGTGTTAAAATCAGCACTTCGTCTTTTTTGTATGAAATTGTTGTTTGTTTGCTTTCGTCATATACATTATGTAAATACGATGTTTTCATCACTTTTCCCTTGCCTTGGGCAATGTATTCTTCCGCTTTTTTCCAATTCACTGCTGTGATGAAATCCTTGTCAAGTTGCGATGCATTGACTTCTTTCAAAGTATTTGCTTGCTCGACGTTGTAGCTTGTGAAAAAAGACCAACCGTGTGATTTGCCCTTGCCGGCAGTTGCCAAATCATAGTCGAAACCCGGCATAAGTAGCTGGAAAGCAACGCTCATAGTGCCATGAGTCGGTTCAACTTTGATGAATGTAAGTGTACCTTTGAACTTTTCCTTGTATTCATTTATAGATACATCTTCTTGTGGGATAGGAACGCTAAATCTTGTTCCTGCGACGAGATACTCCGTGTTCTCGGTTACATATGGTGATGGGTGATTGCCACCGGAATTCGGAATTTCAATGATTTCGGCTGTCTCGAAAGTTGTCAAATCTATTCTGGCTATTCTGGGAGTGTTATTCCCGTTTATAAACAGCCATCTGCCGTCAGTCACACCGTTTGTCCGCGATAATTGCGGATGGTGAGCATCATCCCAAGGAACAAATCCCCAAGATGTCATCAGCATGTTCTTTGTTTCCTCTGCATAACCGTAGCCTTTTTCAGCATCTTGCGAAAACACCGGAATCACGCGGAACAATCTTCCGGAAGGCAAACCATAGACGCTGACTTGTCCGCTGAATCCGCCGGACATAAAGGCATAAAACTCGTCATATTCACCGGGGGCGACATAAACTTTTTCAGCGGCTCCGGATGCCGTCATGGCGCCCGATTGCTTTGATTCGCCGCAAGAAGTCAAAGCTATTGTAAGCATTGCAAATGAAATCAATGCTATCAAATTAATATAATTTCTATACATACCAAACACTCCTAATTGTTATTTAACAGTTCTGAAATATTCCAACATTTTTCTTGCTTCGTCTTGCTTTATACCTTGATTTGCCATTGGAGCCGAATACTCTTTCATTAGCTGCTTGGCAATTGGGTCTTTTCTTAGCATTTCCTCAGGATTGAGAATCATATTCATAATCCATTCGGGGGTACGTCTTTCAGTTACACCTTTCAGTGCAGGTCCTATATATTTCGATTCCATCTTATGGCAGGCTGAACATTTTGAATCAAAAATTTCTTTGCCTTCAGCTACCATAGTCTGGTCAATTTCTCCAATTGTTACCGTTTTTACCGGTCCGATACCCTTGTTTTTCATCGGGTCGTTAGAAGCAGCATCGTCTCCGCCACCACATTGTACAAAGAACAATGTCGAAGTTGCAGCTACTATTATTAAAGCGTATAATTTAATCCTGTTTTTCATTTAAGTACCTTTTATAAAATTGTTCTAAAATCACAGTACAAATTTATAACCTCAATTTCGATTTTTTTATGACTTCAATCATAAACGGATAAAAAAATCCGCTTAGATGTTTTTTTTATCGAAAATTGTTCTATTTTTGTATGTAGTAAATATTCAGAAGGGTTTTTTATGTCTATAAGTGTTGATTTGTTGTTGAGCTACGGGGCTATCGAAAGCAAATGCCCCAAAAACCATGAAATCTTTGCCGAAGGGGAATCGGCGAAATGCTTCTACCAAATCAAAAAGGGTATCGTTAAGATGTTCACCTACAACGACCAGGGCAACGAACTGATAATGGGATTCTTTGCGGATAACGACAGCTTCGGCGAACCGGCAATCTTCGGGAAGTTCCCTTACCCATGCACTGCGGTTTCGGTGATTGAATCTACAATCATGAAAATTGACATAGAAAATTTCAAAGAGCTAATCAAGGACAACTTTGCATTCCATCTCGAATTGGACAAAATCCTCAGCGAGCGAGTCAACTACAAATCCTTTTTGCTGAAGGAAGTGCTAAACGAATCCACAGAACACAAAATTCTGAGCATAATTGACTATTTCAAGTTGAAAAGTATGAAGCGTTACGACGACGAAGGCAGAATCAAACCCATATACTATATCTTCCCATTCACCCGGAATGAATTAGCGGCTATGGTCGGTTTGCGCGTCGAAACAGTAATCCGCCACGTCAGAAAATTAGCAGATTTGGGGCAAATCGTCATTAAAAATCGCAAAATTATGCGGAAGTATTGAAATTGTTCGTCAGGAGTTACACCTGATGGAAAAAATATACTCTGTAGGGACAGAACAGCGTTCAGTCCAAAACATAGCCCATGAATTTATTCGTGGGTAAGGTAAGTTGTTGATGTAGATGTGCCACACCTCGCAAATATGAACATCTTAATTGAATAATTAATCCCATGACTATAAGCGTATCAGGTGTGGCACATCTTAGTAGTTTTAAACTTTTTTTTCAACAAAATGTAACAAATCGAACTTTGACTTGTTTATTACACATATGAGAGTGTTCAATTTCAAAATGGAAATTTGATGTTGAGAATTTGTGACATAGGGCTTATATCGAATCCACTCATTTGCGAGAGAGCTAGCTTATGATTGCGCGATGAACATTCGAAGCACGGGGAGCTTTGAAGGTGTCTTATTCCCGCCGCGAGAAATTCTACGAGATTTTGCTTTTGTTTTATAAAATAACAATTTATTTGGAGATACTAAAATGAAACGAATATTCTTATGCATTCTAATTTTAATGGCTTTGGCACCAAGTCTTAATTCTCAAGAAATCATTCAAAGAAATATATATGATTATGCTCCTGATGAGCGTTTGTGGGATAATAGTTATGTATTAGATTATATTGATGGTAATAAATTATTCATTTATACCACTGTGAAGCCAAATGAACCAAACAGACTAAAAATTATACTAATCAATACATTAGGTGACACTATTAAATCACTGAATTCTGATAAAAACATAAGAATTTTTGATGTTTTTATAGAAAAAGATGGTAAAATTAAAATATTAGGTAACTTTAGCGTTCGTGACGATTTTGGCTTAATATCTCACATTTCACCTACATATTTGGAGCTTGATAAGGAATTGAATATTATAAATGAAGCCACAAGCGCTCTAATCCAGAGTTTCACATACATTCCATATTTTTTTTCAAATGATGGCAATGAAATTTTCAATCCCGAATACATTCAAAGCGAAGATAATTTATATATGAATCGATATTATGTGAATTTGGAATTGAAAGAAAGAAAAAAAATCAATTTGACACCACTGAAAATTCCCAATACTATTACCTCAGTTCGTATGGAAAGATATAATTCCGGACATTATGTAATTATCAACGAACAAACCGGGGGATTTCCACATAGATATAACAAAATAAACTTACTAAAAATTGACGAAATTTTGACACCAAAATCATTGATTAAGTATGGTGATTCTCTCTATACTGCTTTTTTTATCAATTCCAACCCAAATGGAGAATTTTTAATTCGATATAATGAAGTTAACTTAAATATTTATAAGAAAACTTTTCTTAACGCATATGATAATAATTTAAAATTGAAATATACTTCAGACACATTAAATCCAACTTCTGATTCTCCTGATAATTCAATTTTCAAAACTGCCCATATTTTGAATGAAGCTTCAACTGTAATGTTGCATGAAAAACGCCCTGATTATGAGCAGTTAGTAAGAAAATATGATAATAGTGGAAAAGCCGAATACGAATTTACACTTATGTCCTTTGTTGGGGATACTGCGTCACTTGATTTTACAAAATTTCACGATTCAAATGACAACTTGGTATATCTTTCTGCTCAATATGGCTATCAAGGGTATAATTGGGACAGTGAAAAATATCCTGGTGCTCATTTCAAAACAGCTCTTTACGTCATTGGCGACCCTGCGAGTGTTGAAGATAATAGAGATTTCACGCACAATTTTCATATTTATCCAAACCCCTCACGAGATTTGATTAACTTAGGTGCACTGAATGAATGCCACCCGATTAATAAACAAATTGATATTTACAACTTGCTTGGCGAAAAAGTTTTATCTATACTGAATAATGAAAACCCGTTTTTGACTGTTGACATCTCAAATTTGGGTATAGGAACATATTTTGTAAGATGTGGCACATGTACCGGATATTTCTTCATATTTGAATAGAAATTTCGGAAGATTCCCAAATTTGCACCACAAAACTTCCGAAGTTTGGAATCTTGTTCCGTCAGTTGTAACAACTGACTCTGTAGGGACAGAACAGCGTTCTGTCCAAAACATAGCCCATGAATTTATTCGTGGGTAAAGATAACGTAGATTTTTCCTTACCCACGGTTGAAACCGTGGGCTATGTTTTGACTTAAATTCCCCTCTTGAGGGGTGTCTGCGCAGCAGACGGGGTGGATGTATTATTCTTTGAGGCTGTCTCATAAGGGCAGC
>JAMLHE010000025.1 GCA_023957315.1 Candidatus Kapaibacterium sp. | reverse complement strand
ATCTCATTTTTTCTTTTTATTGAAGTCGAAGAGGCTGCTCTTGTGAGACAGCCTCTTGATAGCAGCATTAATTTCGATATATTCGCTTGCCGGATTGGGATGCAGAATTAAGCTTGAGCTATTTGCACTTTCCCAAACGCTGGTGGCAGGGGTGGCGGTGAAATCTAAAGTGAAGCTGTGCGATGTTATTAGAGTGTCGTAATATATTGGAGCAAAAGTATAGGCTTCGTCTATTGGGGTGATAAAATATTCTTTGGATTCCGCTTTATAGTAAACATAGTTCCCTGTAGAGTCGGTTTTCACCGTGTTTTCGCCAATCTGAACATCCATATTTGCAAGAATATCACCTTTATTATCTTTGATAATGCCCATTAATGTATAGTTTGACCTTATATCTTCGGCATTGAAATCAAATCCGGTCGTGTCACTTGTGAGTTCTATGTTGTATTCAAGTGGTGTATAGTCAAATGGTTTGTAGTAGTAGGTTGGGTTGTCACCATCATAATACTTGTTCAATGCTCTGACTTGATAAGATCCCTCTTTTAGGTTGCCGAATCTGTAATAGCCGTCTTTGTCCGTCATTGTGACACGGAAAGTGTCTAATTGGATCGCTACCCCTGCTTGCCCTTTGTCGCCTTCCCAAACGCGTCCGCTTATACTGTACTTATGTTCGACACTCGGAGCGAGGTTATCTTCTATCATTCTGTAAATATGCCTTGTAAAGGTTGCAACTACAGGAATTGTATCAGAATATCTTACGAGCATTGTAGGCGGGGTTGTCTTTCTTATTGAATCGTGCAGTTTGCTTTCATAAGTCCATGATTCACCTCCATCGTGAGTATAAACAATCTTTCCAAACTGACCGACTGTAATACCTGTTAAACTATCTTTGAATGCAATGCTCTGTAGTCCAAAAGGTTGAATATCATGGTCGTAAAATTTATTTCTAAGTGAATACAAATCTAACATCCTTCTCCAAGTTATTCCACCATCAGTACTTTTATATATTGCATCGTGTCCTGTGCCACCGCTTATCGTGTTACTTGAACCACATACAAACATTGTATTGTCATCTACAATATAAAAGTCTCTTATTCCTGATAAATGTCCGATATAAAGAAGCTCGTATTCAAAAGTTTTTATATTTAATTTTAATAATGAGTGATTTGTAAAACCTGAAATACTTGGATTTGATTTATCAAAAATTCTTGCTATCGAAAATAATATAGAGTCATTTTTAAATGTTGGATATAAAAGAGTATAACTCATATTCTCATTCTCACTGAATAATTGCTCATAGAAGTTATAGTAACTATTCCATCCGTCAGATGTGACATAATATCCACCTGAAGCTACACCAATATTTTTATTGAACATAGCTATGTTGCGAATATAATTAATACCGTCAAGTTTCAATGATTCGAAATTTTCACCTTTATCGTTTGATTTATAAATTGTACCATCGAAAAACGTTATAAAAATATTCACACTGTCAGGACAACTCATATCTTCAGCTGTATCGTGGTCTATGTTATTAGCAAACTCCCATGAGCTACCATTATCATCTGATCTATAGAAATTACAAAATCTACCAATAGTAGAAATGATGAATACATTTTTATTATCAGGACATTCCATTGCTATTGGATTAGACTCAATAATGAAAGTCATTTCCCATACGTTTTGAGAATACCCTTCAAGAGCTACAAACATTAATAAAATTGGAATTAGTGCTTTCATTTCAACATTTTTCTAAAATTAACAAAACCATATATATAATATACACATGAATGCGTAAATTATCTCAAAAGGATGGAAGAATTTTTTTGCAAAGTTGAAAGAATGTACTTAATTTTATGAAGATTTTTATAATTTTGTAGAATGAAAGTTGAGAAAATTCTAAAGAAATTGATTGCAGGCACCCATAACGTCAAATTTGGCGAGATGTTATATCTGCTCGAAGCATTTGGATTTGAGTTAGACAGAACTAAGGGCAGCCATCACATTTTCAAGCATGTAGGAATAAATGAGATCGTCAACATACAAAACGTGAATGGAGAAGTTAAATCTTACCAAGTAAAACAAGTTTTAACTATTATCGAAAGAAATTCGTTAACTTATAAGTAAATTATGAAAGATTATCATATAAATATATTTTATAGCGAAGAAGACGGTGGTTACATAGCGGACATACCGGACTTAGCTTATTGCTCTGCATTTGGAGATACACCTGAAGCAGCACTTCATGAGGTGTTGGAAGCTAAAGAATTATGGCTTGAAACCGCACAAGCAGCGAATAAAAAAATCCCTAAACCACATTATAAGCCTCTACTATACCAAATAGCCATGCTTTGAGTTGGCATCTTCCCGTGCCGTCAGTTGTTCTAAAGTTAGTGTATCATCAATAATTACAACTGACGACTATAATTCAGGTTCATCCCTATCCGTCAATTATAACAACTGACGGGACATACAAAGACGGAAATATCTTTAATTCCCCTCCTGAGGGGTGGATGCGCCAGCAGACGGGGTGGGTGTCTCGTCATAAAAATTCTTTTCCCACGAATAAATTCATGGGCTATGTTTTGCACAGAACGCTGTTGCAGTCCTACAAAATTCCTCTTCATCTTGCTTAAATTATGAAAATTATATTATTTTGCATATATGATTTTGAATTAAATGTAACAAAAAAATGGCAACAACAAAAATAGCCCTGATAAATCCTGAGTCAAAGAGGACTGTTAATTATTATCCCACCGGATTATGCTCATTAAGCTCTTATGTCAAAAAGTACTCCAAGAAAGATGTTGTTATCAAAATTTTCAATTATGATGAAGATGAACTGTCATATTTGGAAAGTTTTGCCCCTGATATAATTGGATTAACATCATTTACTCATTATTTCAAAAAAAGCGTCCAAATCAGCAAATTGCTAAAACAAAAATTTCCCCAAAGCTTGCTTGTATTCGGCGGTTGCCATATATCTGTAATGCCTGAGTCATTGCAGGGCGATTTCGATTTGGCTGTAATCGGCGAAGGCGAACAAAGCTTTCTCGAGATAGTGGAAAATTTCTCGGACATCTCCGATTTATCTTTCAAATCTATTGATGGGATTGCGTATCGGGAAAATGGCAGTGTAATCATCAACAACGCACGACCATTGATTCGTAATTTGGACGAAATCCCAATTCCCGACAGAGAAAATATTAATGACTTGGAGCGGATTATAACTGCTGACCATCCCGGCTGGTTTGGCAGAACCGGTTTGCGACATGCACAATTATCTACTTCTCGTGGTTGTCCTTACAACTGTATTTTTTGTCAGCCATCAGCAATGTGGGAAAAATACCGAATGAATTCTCCGGAATATATCGCCGAAGAGATTGATTACATTCACAAAAAATTCGGCATTAACGCGATACTGATTGAAGACGACCTTTTCACAGGAAGCAAGAAGCGGGTTTCAGGAATTATTGATATGTTGGGTCACAAAGGCTTATTGGGCAAAATAGTCTATTATGTGGCAGGTAGAACACTGCAAATTGATGAAGAATGGGCACAATTGTTCAAAAAACTGGGAGTTTATAAAGTAGAATTCGGGATTGAGTCCGGTTCTGACAGAGTTGCACAATACTTAAAAACCGGCAAATCTTCAACTGAGATAAACAAGAAAGCGATAACAATTCTAAACGCGGCAGGAATCAGTGTTATGGGGTCATTTATTGCCGGCGCCCCAAGCGAGACAAAGGAAGAATTGCAGCAATCAAAAGATATGATTAGATGGATTCAGAAGAGCCACAAAAATAATACTTGCGGCATCGGAATCGCTACACCTCTGCCTGCAACCGAGCTCTGGAATATTGCCGTTTCCAAGGGATTGATAGATTTAGACACTTTTGATTGGGACAAATTATTAGCTTTAAAAGTTATGCCAAAGTCCGGTAACGATTTTATATTGCTGAATGAAAATATGAGTGCGGATTATATTCTCAAGCAAGTTAAATCCATCAATTTTCGTCTAAATCTGGGTTCACCCTCTACATTTATTAAAGCTTTACCCCGCCGATTACTAAAACTATTTAGAAAAATACTGGGACGGTTGAGCTAATGTCTGGACTATGATTTGTGTGTTTTTGTGATGAAGTATGATTAAGAAAAATGGAATAAAATTTGTATATAACCCCTTCGGGGTAAAAATCAAACTCGTTTGTAGCATAGTTATAGATATTCAACCCCTTCGGGGTATAGAGACCAAAGTACAAAATCCACTGTTATAGATATTTAACCCCTTCGGGGTAAAGACATCAAGTTGTATTTTTACCACGAAGTGGTTAGATATCTATAACACATCGTTGCTTTTTTACATTTGTTTTTACCACGAAGTGGTTATATATCTATAACAAGCACTTCTCAATCTGACTTTAACCACGAAGTGGTTACATATCTATAACAAGCACTTCTCAATCTGACTTTAACCACGAAGTGGTTACATATCTATAACAAGCACTTCTCAATCTGACTTTTACCGCGAAGCGGTTACATATCTATAACATTCACATCGCATTATTATTTATATTACCACGAAGTGGTTATATATCTATAGCAAGCCCACATCTTCAAAAATATATCTTTCATCATACGCAACATTAAACTTGTTTAAGAGCTCGATATATTCTTCCTTAAAAGTCTTTCTTCTATGATGCTCCTCTTGATTCTCAATATATAGCGCAACTTTACTAATTTGGGAATGAGAGTAAGAAAATGCACCATATCCGGATTGCCATTCAAATTTTCCTTTTACCCATTTCCTTTCGTTAATAAACAATGATGAGCAACGTTTTATCTCCTTGACTAATTCGGAAAGTTGTTCTACGGGCTTAAAACCAATTAGAAAGTGTATATGATTCGCAACGCCGTTTATACAGAGCATCTTATGCCCTTTGTTATGAACAATTCCGCTGATATACTTATAAAGCTCGTCTTTGTTCTCATTTCTAATCAAATTATCTCTACCTTTGACAACGATTACAATTTGAATGTAAATCTGAGTATATGTTCCTGCCATTTACTTTTCTCCTATTTTGTTAATCAAAATCTCCCTAATGTCTTTTTCCAGAGCACCTTGCTGTTCCTTCAAATCCCTACATATATTCACAGTACGGATATCCAATCTGTGATCGGAGTTAAAAAAAGTAAAGTTTTTGCTTCCTGCTTCTTTATTAAGATGTTTCGGATATAGCAAGATTACTCGCTTGCAATCGTATCTCTGAGAATATGCATACATCTGGTATGCATCGCTTTGCGAGACACCGAGGCTTTTCACTTTCTCGTCCAACTGTTTGTATTTTGTGTCTAATATAAAATGATTCTTTTTATCTTTGGCTTTAAAAAAAATATCAGGTCTTAAACTGAAATGTTTGACAATTTTCTCATTTAATTTTTCCGTCAATAAAGATTCACTGCACTTTTGAGTTTCCATTTCATATCCTGGCGGATGAAGTTCATGTTTTCTGATAAACCCTGCTATAAATTGCTCGAAAAGAAAATTCATATCAAACATAAAAGTGAAAGTGGAGATTTTCGAATCCAGCGTATGCGTAGAAAGTTTGTTCAGAAACAGCCGTGCAAGCTCGAAAATCGGCTTATATTCCTGATTGATTCTGGTGAATTTCACTTTATCCAATTCAATTGAGTCAGGTTTCAAGATGTCGTCAATTTCAGCATAAATCAGCAAGATATGGTGCAGCAGCAGCTTATTGCCGGAATTGCTTGTCGCAAAAAGCAGCATCCGCGAGACAAATTTCAAAATCCGGTTCAACTCGTTATTGTCGGTGAATTCGTCGTAGGAAACGTGGAATTTATGCTTCAGATGCGGCGATTTGGAGAGTTGCTCGCTCAGTCGCCATGAGCCTTTGAGGAAATTGCTCTCGTCTTCGACTGTTATGTAGGAGCGGTTCGGGTTCATTTTCAACTGCTCAATCAATTTCTTCGCAAAAAGATAAATCAATACCTCGAAGAAATTATCCATTTTCTCTTTTTCGATGGATGATTCAAAATCCTTGAGTTTAGCGAAATTATAGCCATACTCAAGCATGAACATAAAGTTTTTAATGGCTTGTTTCTTATTGCCCTCTAATTTAGCTCCTGTATATAGTTTCGGGAATACATTGATTTTCAGGTCTTTGTGTTGAAGAGTGCCAACAAAGTTTTTTGCCTTTATGCAATTTTTAATATCTGCTTTTGTTGGGTGCAAAGTGAATGGCAGATTTTTAGGGAACTTATCTTGAAAATCAAGTAGTGTATCCCACTGTTCTTTATCTACTGGTTGTCTATCGTATTCTACTATGTTAATCGTGTTCATATGTTTAGCACTGCTATTTTAAAACTGTTTTTATGCTTCAATTTCTTCATCTTGCTCTTCCGCTCCGTTAGTCTTTTGATTTGCGTTTTTTCCATACACAGCAAACTCATAAACTTTAGCAAATTCATTTTCAAATTTGCCTTCACTTGCTTTCATTTTCAGTTTCCATTTTTCATTATCTTTCGCAGGTTTTGCAAGATACTCAGACTCGCCTATCACTTTTGCAAGATTGCCATAATCGGCATAGAAATATTCCTGCAAGAGAGGCATAATCCTGTTTTCCCAAGCACGGCGAAGCTCTTCAAAAGTATTCACTTTCATCAAAAATGAATGCCCGATTTGATGTTCGCGGTCGTATTCTTTACAGATTTTTTCGTTAAGTTTGTAGAGGAAAATTGATAAATCTTTATCTCCAATTATCCCTGAATTTGGCCATTTTAATTCATCAATAGCGGTCTTTTCATTGATTATTATGATTTCGTCTGTATGATGATACTTCGGCATCATCTCCTCGAAATCGAAGCGGCGGCGAAGTGCTGTATCGAGTTGGACGAGTGAGCGGTCGGCTGTATTCATTGTGCCGATGATATACAAATTGGGTGGCACACCAAACTGCTCGCCGGAATACGGCAGCGTCACGATTATCTCGTTATCCTCGCCCAATCGCTTATCTTCTTCGAGCAGCGTTATCAATTCGCCAAATATTTTGGAGATATTCCCGCGATTAATTTCATCAATGATGAGGACGACGGGCTCACGTTTGCTTAAATATTCCTTCCTCTTTTCCTTATCGTCATATTCTTGTAAGAAGTTTTCAAAATCATCAAATCCAATTGCTTCTACACACACTTTCTTAAAGATTCCACCTTTAACGTCATAAATGACAATTTCTTTGTTCCCTTTATCTGTGCAAACCGAAATCCCTTCAACAAATTGTTCGTATGAGAATGATTGGTGAAATGTGATGAAAGAGTTGCTCGACGTACCATCAATTTCTTGAGCTTTGATTTTGCTATTAAACGTTTTCCCCGTGCCGGGAGGTCCATAGAGGATTAGGTTTTTGGCGAAATTTTTGGAATTGCTGGGTCTTAATTTGAGTAAGAATTCAAACTCTTCTTTGGTTGCCTTCAAATTTGTGCCTTGTTTACCAGCTTTCAGATTCTTTAATTCTTCAATGTTCATTATTTCACTTTTTAATATTGGATTGTCAATATAATTATGCGTTATTGTAATTGGAGCTCTTAATCCGCTTGGTTTTGTTGTTTTCCAAAAATGATCATCAGTTTCCAAACCGACTTCTTTTGGGTTGTCGCTTATTTCAGCAAGTGCATAACATCCACTTTTTTCACCTGTCACCCATAAAATTACTTTATCGCCACTCCTAATATTTCCTTTGTTTTGATTTATTAACCAGCTATTGACCTTGTTTTCCTTTAATGCTGAAAATACGTCAAAAATATCAGGATTAGCTTGGAAAATCCAATAGTTGCGGGTATGTATTAATTTTTTATCGAAACATTGATACAAAATATCTTGTGCTAAAAGTAATAAATTATCATCATGAAAATCGTCAGTATCTAATTGGCTTTGGATCAAACCGATGAGCTCTTGGTCATGTTTGATATAATTATCAACTAATTCATTCATCAACCCCAAATAATGATTATACTTTTGCCCCGTTTTTTTTGTGTTGACTTTTATATATTCGCAATAAGCCTCATAAAAAGATGATTTATAAAAGGTGTATTTGGTTGGATTGTGATATGTTAAAAAAGTGGCAGCAGTCCTTTCATCATGTTGATGAGAATGCCTTTCTACAGCTTTTACAGATTTGTATAATTCATCAGCAGTGTCAATAAAAGACCTAATTCTATCATTAAGAGGTTTAGTCTCATCAAATAATTCACTTAAACAACTTTTATACTCTATTGGTTTTGTTTTAACTAAATGCTTTGCTACATTTAATGCATATTGGTAAAGTAGATTAGAATAATCAACTTCTAGAAATTCTTGTTCAAAGTTCGTGGCATTAAGATTTGGCTTACCTTGATGAAGACCGAGTAATTTCCATTTGTAGTGTTCATCGTTTAATCCAACTTTTTTTATGTGATCTTTATATATACTAAGCATATTTAGTATGGGGCTATCATTTTCACTCAATATAATGTTGATGTCTTCTACAATAGGCACTATTTGGTTTATGGTATTTTCAAGTTCGTTTACGTCATGTATTTCGATAGAAGTGGCACTATATCCTTTATTTGACATTATATCATCAATTTTCACTCTTAAATCCTCTCCTCTGCCGATTTCAGCAATTAGCCCGTCAGACTTAAAATCAAAAAGAAGCTGGGCACATTTCTTATGATTAGTAAATATTGAAGGAGTAAATAACAAGGAAGCAATATCTCTACCTTGAGCCTGGAAGCCATTAAAATCAATAGAATGAGAACTAAATTTAATATTGAAGTTAGTTGAAATATAGTTTATTGTGTAATCGGATATTTCATTTAGACATTTTTGTACTTTAAGCTGGATTTCACGCTTGTTTTTGAAGTAAAAAATTGTATAAAGCAGTCTAAAGGGCATACTCCAAACTATAAAAGATTTGTCATTGATATTAGAGT
Source organism: Candidatus Kapaibacterium sp. (assembly GCA_023957315.1). Taxonomy (NCBI): domain Bacteria; kingdom Pseudomonadati; phylum Bacteroidota; class Eximiradiia; order Eximiradiales; family Kapaibacteriaceae (SeqCode); genus Kapaibacterium (SeqCode); species Kapaibacterium sp. (SeqCode). Next base: position 725 of record JAMLHE010000025.1, on the reverse strand, counting down.
TCTTAAGCATACTATTATCAATAATTGGAACATACGTTTGTATAAAAGCAAGATTTTTTTCAATAATGGCTTTCTTAATTTCTTCAATATCATTATTTGTAATTTCTGTTCCTTGGTTAAGTTTAACTAGCACAATTCTTCGTAACAAATTAACCGGATATACTCGTGTTTTGCTTTGCTTATAATCCTTGTCTAGTAAGCCATTAATTTCATTTTTAGTAAGCAAATTAAGTTGTTTAAATAAAATCTCTGGTATCATGAGTTCGTTGAAATATTTGGCAGTTTCGACCAAATAATCTATTGAATCTTTGATGTTTCTTTCAATTGCAACTTCCATCTTCCTTCTCCATTTATTATTACACATGTTAAATTTCAATAGTATATTCAACCCCTTCGGGGTAAAAAGCCATCCTAAAAAATTTACTTGTTATAGATTATTAAATTCAGATTTTCTTTGCTAATACGTTCCATCTTTCTTCTCCAAATTTTTGAAATATTACATTTTTACAAATATAATGTTTAGAATGCAGCAATTTGTCATTTTGCAACAAGCGAAATGAAAAATGTGAACTATTTGCTAACCCACGGTTGAAACCATGGGCTATGTTTCGGGCAGAACGCTGTTCTGTCCATACGACACGAGTCTTTCTGAGGCTGTCTCATAAGGGCAGCCATTTTTTATATTTTTGTGGAAAAAAAAGAGAAAATACTAGGTACAAATCGGC
>JAMLHE010000024.1 GCA_023957315.1 Candidatus Kapaibacterium sp. | reverse complement strand
CATAATGTCTGATTGAAACTAAGATATTTCCATCTTCTGTCTCAAACAATGAGTTGATATGAACTAAATCAATAACTTTGTTTCTTAAATTAACTCCTTCACTTGCATCGGAAACTTTCATATGGTCAGATGAATTCCATTCCCAGAATATCGTACCAATGCTATTAGTTTCGACAATGACGTTATAAATTAAAATAGCATCAGCAAACCCTCCTTCGACTTCCTTGCTCAAATCTGTAACTATTTCTTCGGTACATAAAAGCAGATAATTTCCATTTTTAAGAACAATTATATCATGAAAATCTAATTTATATTGGGATGGCGGTCTCAACGAATCAACCAAATCCAAATTTTCATCATAAAGATAAAATTTGTTGCCGCTAACGACAGCCCACAATCCGTTAGATAATTGTTTGAAATATGAAGTTTTAAATCCATTGGAAGGTGTTTGATTTAGTACACTATAACCATAATTATCAACTGCAAAAAAGCTTTTAGCAGAAACCCAATCAAATATTAAATAACCCGGAGCAGGATTGTCCAATTGAGTGACATTAAAATCGGGCTGTGCCCAACTTTCTTTTTGATGTATTATAAAAGTCAAAAGAATTATGAAAAATACTTTATAGGTTTTCATGTCAAACCTCAGTTAATTATGATTAAATGCCCGTATTTTATATTATTTCCATAAAGCAATTGATAGTAATAAACTCCCGAATTTAAGTTGCCGGAGTGCCATTCTTGTCTATGTGTGCCGGCTTCGATAAAGCCTGAAAAAATTGTTGTTATTTGGTTGCCGTAGATATCAAATAGTTTTAGGGTAGCTATTCCGGCTTCAGTATTAGTGTATGTAAATGTGGTAGAACTTGTAAATGGGTTAGGATAATTGGTGATTGTCACGGCATCAGTCTGAAGTTGCGTTTCGGATACTGACACAGAGTTTGATGTTGTAAATGATGATATATTGCTCCAACGACTTTCGTTCGTATCATTGTAGTTTCTTATCCTAACAAAATATTTAGTCAAAGAATTCAATTCACAATCTAAGTAAAGCTGTTCCAAACCTGAACGGTCCAGAACTGTATTTTCGAAACTCTCATCCAAAGAGATTTGTACTTGGTAATTTGAAACGGTGTTCGACAATTCCCACACAAGACTTAGATTCATCGGTATTTCCGTAGAACCATTGATTGGATAAGTCAATTTTGGAGACTCTAATTCGGTCAAGAAAGTTGAGATTGGTGTCCACAAGCTACTTGACGAATTATTTAAAGCCGCTACGCGCCAATAGTAATTCATTCCATAATCAAGTTTGGAACTTTTTATACTTGTTTCAGAAGTATTTGGAAATTCTTGTTTGATTTGGCTGAATTTATCATCTTCAGACAATATGAAATGATAATTATTCGCACCTTCAATTTCTTCCCATTCAAAATAAGCTTCGACTCTAATACTTCTTGAATTTGGAAGCGGCAAAATTAATTCCGGTGTATCTAAGGTGATTTCCGGCACTGTTGAAAACTGCCCAACACTTGACCAATCACTTGAATCTGTCGCTCTGACCGCTCTAATTCTCCAAAAATATTTTTTATCAAACAACAAATCAGAAACGTACCATTTAGTTTGGTTTAAACCGTAGTAGTTGAATGCAATATTTTCAAAATCGTTTGTTTCAGATATTTCCATAGAATAAGAGGATGTGCCCTTGCTCGGAGTCCAGGCAAATGTTAAGGAAGTCAAAACATTATTTGCATTATCTTTGGGATAAGTTAAAAATGGTGGATTCATTGCCGTTTTAAATGAAAACACCTCTGACCAGAAGCTTGTATCAGTTTCTCTGATTGCACGTACTCGCCAATAGTAAAGTTTATCGGGTTCTAAATTATGCGGAATGAGCAGGGAATTGCTTGTGTTGATAGTATCATATGTTACAACTAAAAAATCATTTTTAACTGCGACTTGCACTTGGTATTTGAGCAAACCGGAAATATTGGTCCAAATAAGTGAATCAGATTTCTTTACCGAAATCTTTTCATTTTCGGGAGAAATCAAAAATGGAGCCGACACTTCGGTCAAGAACCAAAAAGTATTTGACCATGCCGTTGTGTCATTTTGATTCATGGCTCTGACTCGCCAAAAATACTTTGTGTTTTCGTTCAGTGCCTCAAATTTATTAATGTTTGTTTCCGATAAAGTGTCAAACAATGGATTAATAAAGTTACTTTTGGTATCCAATTGTATTTGGTACAATTCGGCACCTGCAACTTGCTGATTTTCGAGTTCTACGTTTGTAAATACTCCTGAACCGGAAATTGGTGAAAGCAAAACAGGTGTTTTTAACTCGAATGAAACTACAACAAACTCGCCTACTCCCACAAAGTCTGCTACTATTTCATTTTTAACCAGGTCGTAAGATGTATTAAGTGCAGTGAATTCACCCTCCGCTTCTTTGTCTCGTTTATAAATCATTGCCATTTTGGGATTGTTCATCCCTGTTACAGATGTGGCTTTAATTCTAATTTGTCCTGAAATAGAATCAATTCCTAAATTGCCGAACACCCATCTGACCGAAAAAACTTGACTAAAAATTGAATCGGAATAAGTACCGTTACTTGGAGCATACTTATGTCTCTGAAAATGTGCTTGACCTGAGCCGGAAATGCTTGATACACTTAATTTAATGCCTGTATTGTAGAATTGATTGCTGAAATCATAATCACCAATACCAGAAATATTTTGATAAGCGACGTCAGTATTGTATAATACTTTGTAGGCGCGATAGTTAAGCTTATTGCCATAATCGAGTTCAAATGCAATGCTTTTGTCATAGCGTACCTCGGTAATTTTGTCTCTTCCCCAATTAATCAAAGTGTTTCCATTTGGAAGTCTGAATGCACTTCCCATATATGCTTGATAGATATCAGGGCTATACCGATATTCCCAAACTTTCGTAACTTTCATATTGGCTTCGTCAATACTATATTCGACTGCACGTGAATACTGTGGTTCTCTCAAATTGCCATTATCGTAAAGCAAAATATTCCCATTAGCCAAAAACGACGCGGTGTGTTGGTGTGAAAAACCGAAAAACCCGTCAACAGTGTCGTTGACAAAAGTAAATTGGTTACCTTTACTTTCAGAACCACCCATTTTCCAGATGATATTTCCTGTTTGGCGATTGACTTTGATAATTTGGTCGTAATGCCTAAACGAAATTAAAATATTTCCGGTTTCATCTTCATCCATCGAATTCGCATGTGTCAAATCAATATATTTTTGGGTCAAATTTATTCTTGATGTGACATCAGTGATATTCAAATGATCAAGAGCGCGCCATTGCCAATAAATTTGCCCCGTTTTGTCTGTTTCGACCAAAACATTTGACAAGATAGTCGCATCTTTTTGCCCATCGGGAACAATTTCACTCATATCTATGGTGAGTTGCTCTCTTAACAACATGAGAATTCTTCCATTTTTCAGAATGAGCATATCGTGAAAATCAATACTATGATTGGTCGGATTGGTTATACTGTCAATGAATTCAAACTCGAAATTGTAGATATAATAAACATTTCTGGAGAAAGAAATCCAATATTTATCATTTATAGGTCTAAAATCGGATGCTTTATTAAGGTTTTCGTTTGGAAAAATTCGATAACCGTAATTGTCAACGACGCTAAAAAACTCAGTGTCAACATCATTGAAAATTAAATAACCCGGAGCAGGTTCATTAAGAATATCTACATTGAAATCCGGCTCTGCATTCGATTTTGCAAAGCCAAATATCAAAATTGATAACATGAATATTTTTAAAGCACTAAATTTCATTTTACTTGTTACCTGCTAATTACCATTTTGTTTGTGATGGAATTATTCCCAACGCTCAGTTTGTAAACATAAATACCGGGTGCTATATTACCCGAATCCCATTTGAAATTGTGATTGCCTACTTCTACGTAACTTGAATAGACTATTAATTCAGGCTGACCGAGCAGATTATAAATTGTGATACTTGCATTTCCGGGTACTTGAGTAGTAAATTCGAAAGTTGTAGAATTGCTCAATGGGTTTGGATTGTTTTTAATCGAAAGCACTGAATTATTATCTGAATTTTCTACGCTCGTTGCACCGTCAATTCTAAAGACTTCATCGCTAATTGTTGTCAGTTCGGGCTCATGAAGGCTTGTGATTCGGACACGATAATTGGAATCAGCCATAATGTCTTCACCGACTATCCACGCATATGCACCAGTGTAACTTACCAAAGAATCAACAATAGAAGTAACAACATTGCCTTCAAGCAAAAGCTCGATTTTAACGGCGTCATTAATATTTTTGTCCCAGCGAATGAAATTTCTTTTGCCATCTTTTAGCCACTTTTCGCCACCGATAGGAGTAGTAATATCCAAATACGGTGAAGCAGTATTGAAACTTCTTGTCTCCGACCATTGGCTTTCGCCATATTCATTGGAAATCATGACTCTCCAAAAGTATTCAGTTCCATTGTCAAGGTCAGTTATCGTAGCAAAAGTAGGCTTATCGGTTGCGTCAATTACAACGTTTTCAAATGTAATATCTGTTGCTATTTGGAGACGACAATCATTGAAATAGCCGTGAGGACTCCATTTGAAAGTAACAGGGGAATCTTCGTTCACCATCTCGAAAGCCGCAGGCGAATTCAAAGTTGGGGTATTTGGCATCTGCTCAGTAGCAGGAATACCGAAAATAAATTCTCCAAATTCTGTTGTTTCAGCAATAATCTCATTAGTAGAAGAATTGTACGATGTCACAAGTTGAGTGAACATTCCTTCGTCGGCAGTTGTTCTGTGATAAACAGCCCACCTTTCAGGTTCTACTAACCAAGGAAGCTCGGAAATGTTAAATCTCAATTCTCCTGTAAAACTATTAATGCTTGTCTTTGCGATTACAAATTTATAAGGTGCTACCCAAGGTGCTCTTTCGTCAAATATTGGGTATCTTGGTGAATATTCGTATTTTTTGACATTAACTCTATTATAAGGTGATGCACTGTTTAGTTCAGAAAAGATGATTGTAACACCTGTATGAATGTCGCCATTATTGAACACATTCGTATTCAAAGGTAACAGTTCATCTAAGGTTACATCTGCAGTGGCTTGGTTAAGGGGCCAAGGTGATTTGAGCCAACGAAAGCTACCTACATTAGCCGGAAGTTCCATTTCCAGAACAATGCTACCATCGGGTCTTACTTCGGTCAAATCCTTCTTGTACTGCGAAGCAACCCATCCCCAACCAATTAATGAATTTCCGTTAGGCAATCTTCTCATCGAACCATTTGCTGAAGCAAAAATATCAGTTTCGTTTCTAAATTCCCAAACCATTGTTGCATTTTTGCCTACTTGGTCAAGTTCGTATTCAACGCCACGTGAATATCGTGGTGAGTGCTGAAAACCATTATCAAAAAGAGTAATATTTCCATTTGGCAAGCACCGAATGTCATGTTGGAACGAAAAATAATTTGGAGCATTTTGTTCGTGTTCGCCAATGAAATTAAATTCATTTTTTATGCCACCCAAACGCCAAATTTGTTCACCGGATTTTCTATCAATTTTGATAATTTCCGAGCCTAATCTGTTAGAAATTAATATGTTGCCTTCGTGGTCGAAATCCATCGAATTAAATAGCGCATGATAGATGAATTTCCCTGAAAAATCTGCATAGGTTTCCGATAATGGAATATGGTCCCAAGCATTCCATTGATAGACAATGTTTTTGTTGGCATCAAATTCTTGAACCACAGAACTACGAACCAAGGCATTTGGGTCGCCGTTTGGAGAATGCAAGCTCATATCCATATATTTCGGCTCGAAAGCCAGCATCAAATAATGACCGTTTGGCATCATAACAAACTCGTGACCACCGGCAGGCAGTCCGTTTCCGGCATGAAACCTGTCAACTTCCTCCAAATCATCATCAAATACCGAAACATAGGCGTCTAACCAGCCTCCACCATCAAGGGATACAAGTGAAGTTGATGTCATCATTCCATTTTGTTGAAAAACGAAGTTCCAATTCTCATAGTCCACGCCTTTTACTTTATAAGATTTGCCATCATTAGCCAAAATAGCGAGATAGTATGGATATAGTGTGCCACGATTGGACATAAAAACAGCTCCGGGCGAGGGGTTGTCAGATTTTGTAATCAACAAGGGTGGGAAGCCCTCAGGTAGTTCTTCACTATTAAGAATTGCCGAAGAGAGCAAAAAAGCGGCAAGTAACAAGATTGTTAATTGTGTCACAAAAGATTTTGAATCAAAATTCATCATTTCTCCAAATTAAAAAATTATTTCTTCATTCTTACATAAATTTAAACACAAAATTTCGCAAAAAGTTACATTTTGTTAATAATTTATTTTTCATAGCCCATTTTCGACGTTTTTTGGCTGATTTCCAACAGACTTTTTTTCAACAAAATCAAAAATTCATCCTCTTATGAAATCATTTTTTTGATTGTAAAAGTTCGTTAATTAAATTTAAGTAATTTATTGTTCATTTTCAAATTATTTTTTGGCATGGTTATAGTTCATACTATTTTCATTTTCAGTTCATTTTTTATATTATACATGAACACCCATTAAATCACTACAATCAGTAAATACTCGTCAAAGAAATTTGTTATTACCAAATTGAAGAAGTAAAAAAATGGAAATGATGAAGGCACTTACTTACACTAATTACGGTCCGCCGGAGGTAGTATCAGTAGCGCAAGTAGCAAAACCAACTCCCGCGGATGATGAAATTCTGATAAAAGTCTATTCTTCTACCGTGAACAGAACCGATTGCGGATTCAGAAGTGCAGAATATTTCATTTCAAGATTTTTCAGCGGGCTTTTGAAACCAAAAAATCAGATTTTGGGAAGTGAATTCGCAGGCAAAATTGAAAATGTTGGTAAAAATGTAATCAAATTCAAAATCGGTGACAGGGTTTTCGGCTTCAATGATTCGAAATTTGGCGCCCATGCTGAATACATGACCTTGAAAGAGACCGATGCGATTGCTCTGATTCCTGAAAATTTGTCATACCAAGATGCAGCACCAATTTCAGAAGGGGCGCATTATGCTTTAAATAGTATCAGAGCAGCAAAAGTAGAGAAAGGACAAGATGTGTTGGTCAATGGAGCTACAGGTGCAATAGGTTCGGCGGCTGTGCGACTAATAAAGTATTTTGGAGCTAATGTAACAGCCGTTTGCGCTACGCCGAATATTGATTTAGTCAAATCCATTGGTGCCGATGAGGTAATTGACTATAAAAAAGAAGACTTCACGAAAATGAACAAAAAGTTCGATTTCATATTCGACGCTGTCGGGAAAAGCTCTTTTGGACTTTGCAAACCGTTACTGAAGGAAAATGGCATTTATATTTCGACTGAACTTGGCGAGATGTCTCAAAATCCATTTTTGGCAATGATTACTCCATTTATTGGTGGCAAAAAAGTGCTGTTTCCAATTCCTAATGTCAAGCAAGAAGATATTCAATTTCTGAAGGTACTTGTCGAAACCGGAAAATTCAAACCTGTAATTGACAGAAGATATCAGATGGAAGACGCCGTAGAAGCATATAAATTTGTAGAAACCGGACAAAAAATCGGCAATGTGATATTGATTATTAACAATGATGAGTAAGCTCAGTTAGTTAGAGAGTAACAAGTAAAGTAAACGAAAAAAAGCTCCCTGAAAGGAGCTTTCTTTTTGCGGAGGATGAGGGACTCGAACCCCCAAGTGGTCACCCACGGCGGTTTTCAAGACCGCTGCCTTACCAATTAGACTAATCCTCCAGAAGTAAGACTACAAAAATAAGAGTTTTTTTTGATTTATACAACAGTAATTTTCATCAAAAAAAATCTTGTCGCAATTTCACCAAAATTTATTAAATTTATTTTTCGATTTTACTATCAATATGGAGAACATTATGCGAATAATAGCAATTGCATTTCTTAGTTGTTTCATCTATGCCACATCGTATTCACAAGTGAATTTTTCCGGCTACACAGATTTTTACATCGCCAATGATAATGATAATTCTCGCAAAATCGATGGTCAACCCTATCGCCTGTTTTCATTCATGGATGGCAAAAAAAATGAATTCTCTCTCAACGTGGTGAATCTTGCAATGGATGCAAAATTTGACAAGGTCTATGGGCGAGTTTCACTGCATTATGGCGACTTGCCCGCACAAGCTTGGACAGGTCCATATTCTGCTATCCAAGAAGCATATGCAGGTGTGAACGTGTCGGAAAGCTTTTCTATAGACGCGGGCTATTTCCTGACTCACATCGGGAATGAAGCTTTGCTACCTAAGAATAATTTGCTCACATCCCACTCGATGGTAACATATATGGAGCCATTTTATCATGCCGGAGTACGTGCAAATTGGCAAGTGAGCGAAAAATTCAAGGCTACATTTCTCCTAATCAACAGCATGTGGAATTATGTCAATACAAATGAAAACTTTGGATTGGGAATGAGCTTGTTCTATGGTGATGATGATTTTTATTTGTCATACTCCGGTGCTATTGCTAATGAATCTGTTCCCGGAATCAGCAAGGATATATATAATAATGTGAATTTTTCATATAAAGGTGGTAAAACTCAGTTAAAGGCACAATTTGATTTATATTCGCAAATTGGCGAAAGTATTAAAGACCGTCACTCATATGGAGTGTCCTTGACTTCGCATATGGGTTTTAGTTTCATCGAAAATCTTAGCGGAACTGCTCGATTTTCATATGTGGACAATATCAACGGGACAGTTTTCACAATGCCTGCAACAACTATGTTAGAGGTAGCTGCGGGATTTGAATACAAGCCAACAACAAACTCCTATATAAGAGTGGAACAGCGTGTAATCGAAATAATGGATGATAATTATTTGGTGTTCCGAAACGATGAGGGCAGGTATGTAAGCAGAAGAGGAGAAACCTTACTCAATTTTGGATTTTGGTTTGATACATCAGATTTATTAAAATAAAAAACCCCCATCAGCCGGAGCTTCAGAGGGTTATCTGTTTGTTCAGAGGCACATTTGTTATCTGATTACAGGCACCATAGTAGTTACGTTGTTGTTCATGGTAGTTATTTGTAAATAATAAACACCTTGAGACAATCCGTCAGTATTGATGCTGAAATCATAGTATCCGCGAGTTTGGAATTGGTTATCTAAAATGTTGAGTATTGCATTACCAAATGCATCAACAAATTTGATTGAAACCGGAGAGTCGCGGTCAATCGAGTAAATTACTTTTGCAACTTGTTGCACAGGTAGCGGAGAAACTTTAACGTCAACAGTTACTATATTAGTTCTGTCTTCAGTTTCAATTTCTCTGACCGAAGTTGGTTGCGCTTTGTAAATCGCATTAACAGGGTCATATTCTGACCAAGGCAAATCCCAACGTTGGGATACACCCGGTTGGAATGCACCGCGGTATGTTACTTTGTCGAAGAATGGGTGGTCTATAGGCACAATTCCATTTCCTTGGAAAGATGCAGTTTGATTTGCTAAAATCGAAGTTGTGCTTGGACGAGCGTCAAATGCCTTTCCATAAGTGAATGGGTCAATTATGCCGGCTGCCATTGGGCTACTCTTATCAATATAATTATTGAATGCAGGAGTTTCCAACCATTCTGAAGAGATTGGGCTTGTGCCTGTTCCAAGATTTAAGTTTGCAGTTTTGATACCAAAATAACTTATGTTACGTAAGAAGATTGAATCCGCAGCTGCAGCAGCTTGAGATTGTGATGATAATAAATCAATACCGCGGGGCCAGCCTGCTAATACTGTATTTACGATTGATGTTCTGTTGTTACGACGTAATTGAATACCGGCACCAAATCTATTATGATATGATGTGGCTTGACCACCGGATGATGATGGAGTCCAACTTGTATCACCCAAAGGTCCAATAGCAGTGATATTCGAGAATACTGCTTTTGTCAATGGATGATTGTATGAACCTTGAGCATCATTGTCTTGCTCGAAAGCTTGGCTTGTAGATACGTCAGCACGGTCTTTAAAACGTTGAACGATACCGAATTGAACCATACCGCTCCAGCCGTTATCACCGTCGAAGTCGTCATCAAGAGTACCTGTGGCGATTAAATATTTACCATTTGCAGTACCGCCAAACCATTCGTAAGCGTCATCGTTTGCATAACTTACTTGAATATATTCAAACAATGTTTTGCGACCAACGCCGCCCATTGTGAGTGAGTTCAATTCTTGGTTAGGTGCTGCTGCAATACCTGCAAATTCGATTCTAACGTAGCGAACAACACCACTACTATCGTCATCGTTAGGGTTAGCACCGCCACCGAACCAACCACGTACACGATTTTCGTCGGCTATACCACCTTCTAAAGCAGCTTGACCATCAGGATGATTTGTTGATGCATAACCGCAAATTAATAAACCACCCCAGTCACCACCGGCTCTTTGTCCGGGAGGTGCAGAACTTGTCATGATAATTGGAAGTTCAGGAGTTCCGTTAGCATAAATTTTCCCACCACGGTTAACACAGATCGCTGAATTTTGTCCAACTGTATCGCCAATTATAATTGTACCGGGTTGAATTGCCAATACACCACCATCATCAACAAATACATATCCGTCCAAACCGTAGATTTTTTTGTTTGAAAGTTCAACTCTTTGTGTAATCGGAGTACGTAAAACAGAGTCCGCTACTACTGCTTCGGGCTGAATAATTTGGAATGGTTCGTCGTTTCTGTCTTGCATTGCTTCGTTTAATGTGCCGTCAGCATTGATTTGAATCATTCTGACATAACCTGTGCTTGTGTTGAATGCAGGAACTCTGAATCCGCCTGCAAACAAACCTCTGCGCGCTGCTGAGTCAAGTACGTTCGTTGCTCCAATCAAATCTTGCCAAGGTCCGTTTGGTGATATAGAGAATTGGAATCTCCATCTCATACCCAATGTACCTGTTGTGTCCCATCTCAATTCTTGAGATGTACCTGTACGGAAGACTTCTCCTCCGTTAGGGCTTATTAATTTTGCTGTTTGGGCATTCATTGCCACAGCGATAAAAGTAAAAACCAAAAGCGTTAGAATAAATTTATGCATAGTAATAGCACCTATAATGTATAACAAATTACAGTTAATTGATTTAATTAATTTATTTTGAAAGACTTAAATATTAGAAGACTCTATATCCGAAACTCAATGAAATTGTTGAACCTCTAAGATTAGTAGCAACTAATTTTTCGTCTTGTCGCCAAGTTAATGGCTCGTTAAGTAAGTCACGCATACTCAATTTTATGTCAAAATTGCCAATAGGCTGACTTATTGAAAAATCTATAACATTTCTAGGTAACTCGTAAACATGCGGGTCGTTAGACTCTGTCACATAAATACCTTGTTGAGCAACTTGAATTATTCTTCTTCCAAATGTATTATAAGCCACATTGATACTTGTTCCATGTCTTGGATGTTGGTAGAACAAACCTACATTGACGGTATATGGTGATTGACCCCACATTTGGCGATTATCTGTGACAATATCGCCACCTTGGGAAACCTCGATGCTGGTAGTGATTAGCGCCACATTTACGTTAAATGTCAATTCGCTGAATAAGTTTGTGATAAAGCCCAAGTTTTTGCGAAGTTCAAATTCGACTCCATAATTTTTGGCATCACCCAAAGCATTAGCAAAACTTCTTGACAGTTCGCTTTGTTCGGGGAAAATTGTTTCCTCGATTGCATTCTCGAAATTCTTATAGAACAAACTAACCGAAGCAACTTCACCACCTGTGGGGAAATATTCGAATCTCAAATCATAATTTTGAATGAGTGAGCGAACTAAATTTGGATTACCTTGGATGTTGGCTTGTTGGAGATAGTCATAGAACGTAAATGGTGCTATTTCGCGAAACTCCGGACGAGCAACAGTTTGTGTTGCTGACATACGAATGTTGGCATTTTTAGTTACTTGATAAATGAAATTGATTGATGGCAAAATGTCTTGACGAGACTCGTTTACATTAACAGGTTCATCATTTCTAGTGAAACTGTTTAGTCGCTGTTTGTGGTCTTCGTATCGTGCACCAAAAATGATTCTAAAGAATTCTGGAGTTTCGCCTCCAAAAGAAATTGAGAAAGGAATATCAGCCATTAGATAAGCTGCATAAAGTTCTTCATTTGCATCGTAACTGTCGCTCAAACGCGATTCTTCACCAATTAAGAAACCATCATCATAACGAAAATTTTCTTGCGCAAAAAGCTTTTCCGGATTATTAAATTCGGATGTGAGATCTTCAATTTCCATATCAAGGAAATTCGGGTTGATGATTGTGAATGAACGTGCGTCAAAGTCACGTTTCCTGTTTTCGCCCAAGAAACCGAATTTGATTTTCGATGTACTTACAGGAATTGTAAAATTTATACTACCTGAGTAAACGTCATCAACGAGTGAGGAATAAAACCTACCAAGTTTGGTCCCATCACCTTGCATTGTTTGTGATAATACTGCTCTAAACGGCGTATTAGCATCAAATTCCAAATCGGCAATATTTCTATCAAATCTTAATCTTTTGAAATCAGGTTCATCACGCTCTGAAGTTGAATAGCCTGCACGCCAATCAATCATAGAATTAAATAATCCCAAATTGTGCTCGCCACCAACTGAACCGGAATAGAACCATTTTTGGACAAAGTGATATGAATAATTCTTATATTGATAATTTTGGTACCCCGGGTCTGAACCTTCGAGTATTAGAACCTCATCATCAGCTGAGCGGTTAAATACATTTTTAAAGTTCAATATATTGCTTTCGCCGAGTTTATATGCCAAATTGAAAAGTCCACCGGCACTATAATTAGTTTCAGAAACAGAACCGGTAGCAGCATATAATGTATCAAATTGAGCTAAATAACCATTTCTTTGGACATTATTAATTGAATTTGAGTTCCCGTAAGTTAAATTGGCAATTACACCTAATTCGTCACCACCAAAACTAAATAAATCTGTATATGACATGCCATAAGAACGGTTATCAAATGGTCCAATGGTGGATTCATCTCTTTTAAACAAATCCGAATTGAAAGATTGTGAAATAGCTTGGTATTCATCTCTTGCTCCAGTTGTATCAAAAGGATTTTTAGCACGGTTCTGAAGGTCATTAAATTCAAGTCTTGTTCCCGGTACATTGCTTGGCAATGCTCTCAAGCCATCATCTTTAGCGAACCAATCAGTCGAACTTCTTGTTGAACTTATGAATTTTTTATCTTTAAGAGTAACATTGGTGTTTACATTTGACGATAATGAAATTTTGAAACTTCTACCATGAGGGAAGTCAACAGTATTCAACTGTACTAATCCACCGGCAAAGTTACCCGGTAAGTCAGGCGTGAATGATTTGGTTACATTCACATTTTGCAAAAATTCACTGGGGAACATATCGAAGGAGAATGATTTTTTATCAGGCTCCGTAGAAGCAAGTCCTGCACCATTCAATGTAGTATTGCTGTATCTTTCGCTCACACCACGAACGAAAATGTGCTTATTGTTGACCAATGTTACACCCGAAACGCGTTTGAGCGATTGTCCGGCATCTGAATCGGGCAATTTACTCATTTGCTCACTACTCAATCCATCACTTACTTGTGAAGCATTTTTTCTTTGAGCTAAAATTGAAGCTTCGTTATCAAATACTCTTCGAGCTTCGACAACGATTTCATCTTTTAATTTACTCTCAAATTCAAGTGTAATATTCAGATTGACGACTTCGCCATCCTTAACCTCTACACCTGTAACTTCTTTAGGCATATAGCCTACATATGAAAATCTGAGATTATATGTGCCCGCTTTGACGTCTTTCAGTTTGAATTCACCCTTGACATCAGAAAAAGCACCCATATTTGTACCTACTACCATGACAGTTGCTCTCCGAAGCACTTCTCCGGATTCGCCATCAATGACCTTACCGGTGATAGAACCGCCGGATTGTGCATAAATACTATGTGTCATGAAAATCACAGATACAATAAATAGCATAAAATTCCAAATTACTTTAGAAATCATTACAAAATCCTTTTAGCTTGAACAAACATATACAAAGGTCGCTTTATAGATTGAATATAGAATAAATATTGAGTTAACTTTGTGTTAATTATATCTTAGTTGACATTTGCTAAGATATTTATATTTAATATGTTTACATGGATAAGCATCATTTTCGCAAATAAAAAAAACTCTCTAAATTCGATTAGAGAGTTTTACAGATTAAGAACTCATAATTTTAGTTTTTGGGATATAGAAGTGTAGAATAACATCCTAATCTCCAATTTGGTAATTTTCAAATGTAGCAATATAGACTTCGCTAAGATTATTTTTGTCGATTGCTATAATATGATTGATTAAATCCTTACTTTTGTAATCATTAATATGAAATAAGGAATAAAAATGGAACTTTACGTAGATTCAGCGAATATAACGCATATCAGACATGCAGCAAGCCTTGGAATAATTTCCGGCGTGACGACTAATCCCTCACTTCTGGCTAAGGAAGACCCAAGCGTAGATGTAAAAGAAAGAATTTTGGAAATTCACGCTCTCGTTGGTGGGCATCTTTCGGTGGAAGTCATTGCTACCGATACTAAAGGTATGCTTCGCGAAGCCCATGACATTTTGAGTTGGTTTCCGGATGCAGTTATCAAAATCCCGATGATTGCAGCAGGACTTTCGGCAGTCAATGAATTATACAAAGAGGAAATCCCTACAAACGTAACTTTGGTGTTTAGCCCAACCCAAGCAATTGCAGCAGCTAATGCCGGGGCAGCATATGTATCGGTATTTATGGGAAGATTGGACGATATTGCGATGGATAGCAATGCCGTGTTGGACGAAATTTGCGAGATTTGGGAAGTGCAAGGCTTTGAATCGGAAATAATTTCGGCTTCCATCAGACATCCTTTGCATATCACTCAATCTGCAAAAGCAGGCGCCGATATTGCAACAGTGCCATACAATGTGTTGATTCAATCACTAAATCATCCGCTTACAGATTCAGGATTGCAGAAATTTTTAGATGATTATGCTAAGATGCAATCTGCGAAATAGAAGTATAGAATAGGCAAATCAAGCTCGATTATTAGTTGAAGTAAATATATATCATGATTTTTTTTGGACCCGAATTACTCATAAGAGCTTATAAGGAAGGTTATTTTCCTATGGCGGATTCTTATGACGGCAATATTTATTGGCATTCGCCCGACCCGAGAGCCATTTTCCCCTTGGATAAAATAAAATTGCCACGTTCGCTCAAACAAAGCATAAAAAAAAATGACTTCAAATATACTGTCAATGCTACATTCTCAGAAGTAATAAAAAAATGTGCCGATAGAGAAGACACTTGGATTTCCGAGGAAATTATCAATTCATTCACACAGTTGAACGAATTGGGATACGCTCATTCAGTAGAGACTTGGCTTGATGGCGAACTTGTAGGCGGATTATACGGCGTGTCAATCGGGGGCGCCTTTTTTGGCGAATCAATGTTCAATTTAGTGCCAAATGCGTCGAAATCAGCTTTCTATTACCTTGTGAATTATATAAAAGAACGAAATTTTATTCTTCTCGATACGCAGTATATCAATCATCACACTCAAATGCTCGGTGCTATCGAAATACCAAGAGTGGATTATTTGAAAATATTGAACACCGCTATCGAAATTCCTTGTAAATTTGTAGAAGAATAAGTGGGAATTTTTTAATTGAAATTTGCAATATTTATATTTTTATCCATTACCCTCAGTTCATGTATGATACACCATACGAAACTGATTGTACCCGATTGCCCTATTGACACTGCGTTTTGCACACCTGAACCATATTTAAGCATTGCAAGCAATGACACGACGAAAGCATATTTTGACCGTAACGGCTATTGTTACAGAATCGAATCAGTCAAAGGGATATTGAGCGAATCAGACGAATTTGCAATTTCATTCGATAATTCCGGCAATACATTTCTGACAAGAGCAATTGCAAACAATCATACAATATTACCTCTAAACCGAATTGAGGTGAATAATTTCCAAACAAACGGAAAACAACTCTCCGATAATAATGCAAATGTAGGTTTCGCAGACTTTGACAATAATATAATGGTATTCGCAAAATCGCCTTTGGGACTGGATTTTGGCGAATCGCGGATTTATACAAGCTCCAATTACAGCAGCAATATCAACAACGCAGATATAATTCAATTCGAGGCTTTCCAACCGGATGGACATTGGCTTTCACAACCTTGCATAGCTTGTAACGGCGATGTAATTCTATTTGCATCCAATCATGATACGAGCTACGGCGGAACAGATATTGTAATGAGTGCGAAAATGCCGAACGGCAAGTTTTCAGCTCCGGTCAATATTGGACGAAACATTAATACAGATTGTGACGAACTTACGCCATTTATTGACCCAAAAGGGAATTTCATCCTATTCTCCTCGAATGGTCGGGACAATGTTGGCGGTTATGATTTGTTCAAAAGCGATTTAGCTCCCGATTTTTGCTCCAAAATCAAATCCGGGAATCGCAATTTTGATGAATTGTTCGGGCAAGCTGTAAATTTGGGTAAGCCAATCAATACTATACATGACGAAATTGCTCCAATGATTTATTCACATAAAGATTCGGCTCTTTACTATGCATCTAACCAAAATGTGAAGGAATTCAAGAAGCAAGTTTTCAATATTTGGGTCAAATTCAAAGTTAGTGATTATACAGCACCCGATGCCTTTTATCATGAAGAAGATGAAATTAGCGAAGCTCAAACTAAAGAAACTGAAATCACTTCACCGGAAATAATCGAACCTCCGAAGCCGGAAATTTTGGTGAAAAAGGAAATTATCGTCAAGGGCAAAGTGTTTGATGCTCATACCAATATTATGCTCGATTCAGTTATGATGGTCTTGCGGAAAGTTCCCTATGAGCAACCCGAACAACTGCTTTTCACAGACAAAAGTGGTGCTTATAATATGAAATTGCTTACAGAAACTGAATATGAAATCACTGCTCAAAAGTATGGGTATTATTTCGACACAAAAAGATTGATAATCGGAAATAACGACGATGTACAGGATTTGAATTTCTACCTGCCTCAAAGTGGTACAATAAGAGTCAATTTTCCATTAGACGAATATCAAAATCCCTACAAATTCACTCTTGACAGTAACGGTAACCAGACTTCACGCACTTGGCAAGAAGAGTTGGATTTGGTAGCCGAAAATATTTTACTCGCTCCCGATAAAATAGATAAGGTTATTCTCGTCGGACATACTGATGATATCGGTACAGATGAGTATAATATGCAATTAGGATAACGGCGTGTAGAGTTCATAATTGAGCAATTAGTCAAAAGGCAGGTGCCACGCAATATTTTGATAGGTCGCTCGGCAGGTGAACGCGAGCATTTAACAAGAAGAACGAACGAGAACATTGATACATATAGGAAAAGATTGAGAAGAGTTATGATAGATAAATTTTATAAATAGAATATGAAACCCTTGCATCTATTAATATTTTTGTGCATCTTAATGGTGATATTCACCATAGGATTGGCTGTTTATGTCCGAAATGTAGTTTCATATGGTCTTCCTTCACTTGAACAATTGGAGAATCCAAAAACAAATCTCGCTACTCGAATACTAAGTTCAGATGGTGTATTATTAGACCATTTTTTCATTGACCGTAGAATCAATATGACCTATGACAGTATTCCTAAGGATTTTATAAATGCACTGACCGCTACCGAAGACAAGAAATTTTTCAGTCATTGGGGGGTTCATACCGGAAGAATAATTAATGCTTTTGCAAAAAGAATTATTTATGGCGACAGAGAAGGTGCCTCGACAATCACTATGCAATTATCAAGACACTTGTTTCTCAATCAGGATATAACATTTGAAAGGAAAATTCGCGAAGCGTTTATTTCAATCAAAATCGAGCAAACCTATACAAAGGAAGAAATTCTGGAGATGTACACTAATACTGTGAATTATGGCAGAGGTGCATACGGAATCCAAGTAGCGTCGCAGACTTTCTTCGATAAATTGCCGAATGAACTAACGACTGCTGAATGTGCAATGTTGGTTGCAATGTTGAAAGCACCGGCGAATTATGACCCGATTAAACATCCCGAAAAAGCAATTCGCCGACGCAATTTAGTGCTGAAATTAATGTATGACCAAGAGTATTTGACTGGTGCCCAATATGCCGAAGCAAGGAAAGAAGCAATAAATGTTTTTCTGACAGATAAATCAGGCAAGAGAAAACGCATTCACTTGGGAAGCCAATCGGCTCCTCATTTTGTGGAAATGATACGTCAGGATTTATCTCGGGATAATTCATTTCGTGAATATGACTTATATCGCGATGGTTTGATTATTCATACAACACTCAATTCGAAAATTCAGCAATATGCCAACGAAGCCGTAGAAGAACATCTGAATGAATTGCAAACAACTTTCAGCAAGAGGTGGAGTTGGAATAGGAATCAGAAATTATTAGATGAATTACTTCTCAAGGCTGTACGTGATAATGCCGAATATACCTCAGCTGAGAAGAAAGAAAAGCCCAAGATACAAGAACGTTTGTTAAAAAGCAAAAATTTCATTGATTCTGTTAAAAATATCGCGAGTACAATTCAAGTAGGCTTAGTAGTAATTGACCCTGCAAACGGAGCGATTTTAGCTTTAGTAGGTGCTTCACCAAAATTCATGAGGGAAAATCCCTCGGCAAAATATTCCTTAAACCACGTAAAACAAATCAGGCGTCAACCGGGTTCTGCATATAAGCCAATGATTTATACTATGGCATTGAACAACGGTTACACTCCTGAATCAAAAGTCGAATGCGGACCATTCAGTTTCAAAACGGAAACGGGAGAATTATGGGAACCTCGTGGAACGGGAAATTGCGAACCGGGAGACATGACATCATTGTCCGATGCCTTAAGAATATCAATCAATACTGTATCGGCAAGATTAGTAACATCCATCACAAATCCTACAGATATAGTAAATTTATCGAGAAGGATGGGGATTTCGACACCTTTGCAATCAGTACCTGCAATTTCCTTGGGCGCAGGTGGAGACGTCGAACCACTCGAACTGACTTCTGCATACGGTTCCTTTGTTTATGACGGTATCCACATTCCACCTTATTTCCTCACAGTTGTAGAAGATAAAAACGGAACGGTCATCAAACAAAAGCCAAGATTTGTAAATATGAAAAAAGCTATGGAACCCGAAATTGCTCGTCAGATGACTTATATGCTCGAAAGAGTCGTTAATGCGGGAACTGCATCGCGAGCAATCAGAAGCGTATTTAAAGATGTTGATGCAGCAGGCAAAACCGGAACAACCAATGATGCAGCGGATGCTTGGTTTGTGGGATATACTCCACAATTAGTTGCGGGTATTTGGTTAGGATTTGACGATAAACGAATTACTTTCGACGTTCTCGGTGGTGAAGGCTATGGTGGGCGTTCAGCAGCCCCAATTTGGGGCAAACTCATGGCAAAAATTTATGCTGACCAAAGTCTGCCCTATCGTGAAAAGAAATTTGCATACAAAAAATTGCAGGACTCGCTTCAAGAGTTTACTTTGCCATATCCGTTGACCGAGAGGCAAAAGGAAAGAATTCGAGGCTTAATGCAACCTTTTCAGGCGGCACCAAGCCAACCGAGCAGCGATCAAGTTATTTTACCGGAATTACCTACAAGAAGGAACGATTAACAAGGAGATTGGGAAAATGAGAAAAAAAATACAATTTACTGATGGCTATGAGATGATACCCGGCACATTCTACGGTATCGGTCAAAATTATGCCAAACATGCAGCCGAAATGGGTTCGCAAGTATCACCCGACCCTACAGTTTTTATCAAGCCGCCCTCATCTTTGCTTAATGACGGTGATATAATTATATTGCCGGAAATCTCCGATAACGTTCATCACGAAGTGGAACTTGTGGTTGTAATCGGCAAAGATTGCGATAATATTCAGGCTGACGAAGCAATTGATTTTATTGCAGGATATGGAGTGGGGATTGACGTAACTATGCGCGACATCCAAAATAAAGCCAAAAACGAAGGCAAACCTTGGGCAATTGCTAAAGGATTCAGAAATTCAGCCCCTATTTCGAAAATCATTCCGGCTACACAGTTTCAATTCATCCCATATTTTGATTTGGAACTTTGGGTAAACGATGAACTCAGACAATCCGGCTCGACAAAAGATATGGAACGAAGCGTAGGCGAATTAGTCGCTTTCTTGTCGAATATCTTTGGCTTACAAGCCGGAGATATTATATTTACAGGAACACCCGAAGGTGTTGGGCAAATTATTTCCGGCGACAAAATAAGAGCGAAATTGGGTCAATTTGTTGAACTAAATGTTGCAGCATTATGAAAATTATCAACAAAACTCTGCTATGTTTAATCTCGGCAACATTGCTGGCATTAGCAAGTTGTAGCACTACACTTACCCGCGTCGAAAAAGATTCGTTTTCCGATATACTGAGAGATACAGTTGTAACTGAAAAGAACATCAATCACCCGGGCAACCGCGACAAGGGCACAGTTTATCCATCATCGAAAGTTACTACTATTACAAATGAAATTGATTTGTTGAATTATGAAAAAGAAAGAGAGTACCCGAACTTTATCCGGTTTGGTTTATTCGAAGGAGTGGGTCTTATCGGAAGTTCACCTTCTAATAAATTGGGTACCGGATTATTTGGGGTTTTTCCGGATTACGATAAAATAGGCAATGAATTTCGTGGTGAAGATTCTTATTTATTTGCGGGAGGATTATACAGAGTCGGTATTTTTGAATGGAGACTACGTTGGTTCAGAGATGCTCATGGGTGGAGTATTGGCACAAGTATGGTCGAATTCATATTACCGAATGCTAAGGGCGAAGACATGTTATTTGCTGTAGCCCCTATTTATGTCAGAAAGCGATTTTTCCTACGCGACAAAATTCCCTACATTACATTTACTCCTTCACTTGGAATTGGATTATACCCTTCGACTTACTTGAATTTATCCGGTAGTTTAGATATTGGCTCAATTGGTGGAGTAAATTTCAGAACCTATTTGGGCATTGCGATGGGACATAATTCCAAAGGTATAGCTCAAATCAAAAATAATGATTTCACGAAGGAAGCACAATCCATCATTTTCCCCTATTTTGGAATCGGAGTTTCAGTATTGGATTTCATAAACAAAGCCGAAGAAACGGAAAATGAATGGAAATATCACGAACATTCATCTTGGGATGTAGGATTAGTTCAATTTTCGATTTTGATGTCCGCTGCAAAGTATTCAGCATTTCAAGACCGTGGAAGTGAAGAGGCTTCAACATTTAAAGGTATGCAGATGAAAGTAGCAAATGCTTCTATAGCATTGCCGTTTTTGAATCTCAACTTTTTCGCAGGAACATCTCTTATGAATTTCATGGTTACAGGATTAGACCAATATGCAATTGCTGTTTTGCCCCTTAAATTTGGATACTGGCAAGTATTGATTGACGATGAATTATCAGCCGAGCCCTCAATCGAAGTGGGATACTATCCGTCGGGCTATATAAATTTGAATAATAAAGTAAATCTGAGAATAAGCGAAACATTGAATATCAATCTCAATTTTGGCTATATAAATTGCTTCGACAATAGTAATCTGGGAGATAATATCGCTATGGCTTACGGCAAAAGTCTTACATTTAGTAATTTCTATATCGGTTTTGGCGTCAGCTTCATGGATAGAATATTTTTCCCGAGTGAATTGAGATACAACAGATGAAAATCATCGCGCCCATATTGATTGCTTTCATCAGTTTGCTTTCCTCATGCAATCCATACAGATATGAATTAATGTCAACGGACAGCAACAAATTTTTAGATGGTGTGTGTATATCCCATTTTGATAAAATCGAAAAAACAGATAAAAATTCCATAATAATCAAGCCGGGTGGAATCACATCTATTCGCAGACAAGAATTGACAAATTTCACTTTCCAAACAAATTTTCTGAGCTCAGGAACAACTTCGCTAAAAGTATATCTGAGAACTGTGAGGCATCAATTTGACGAAAAGATTGGAATTCGGATTGAAATCAGCGATTATGACATTAAAATTTTCGAGAATGACAAACTTGTAGCTGAAGAAAAGCAAAATCTGACCGATAATTATTTCAGAAACAAACATGCTTTGAATTATTTGAAAATCATCAACGAAGGGAAATCTATCATAATAGAGACAGATTGCAACCCCAAAACGCACATACAAAGTGAGCTTACTTTGAGTGAGTATGTCATCTTGCAAAACGATTCCGAGGGAGATTTGCATCTAAGAGGAATATTCATTGAAAAAAGTTTTGAAAAATAAAAAAAAAAGTTAAAGTTTAGAAATACATATCCGATATATTGACAAGAGGAAGAAATTAACAATCGGCAGGACGCCCAAGATACGAATTAATTACATGGAGGTTTATTATGCCAGTAGCTATCTCGGGTGGTTCCAGAATCAGGACCAATATCCCTGCTGAAAATGCGTATAACTCATTATTAGCAGCAAATAACAATATCGCTTTACGCCAGTTGAGACTTTCAACAGGTAAAAGAATTAATGCGGCATCAGATGATGTGGCAGGTTATATCACATCACGTGCTTTATCGGCAAGGAATTCATCGTTGAAATCAGCTTTGAATGCTGTTGGTGAAGCTAAAAACGTGACAGCAATCTCGCAAGATGCTCTTGATAACATTCAAGGATTGATTAACGAAATTAAGACATCGGCAGCGACAGCATCTTCGGGTGCATTGGGTACAGACGAAAAAGTTGCACTTGCAAAAGGAGCATATCGTTTGGCTCAACAGATTCAGTTTATTACTGATTCCACTGTATTTGGTGGAAAGCAATTATTGCAAGGTGCTTATACAGGTGACTGGACAGTTGGATTTTATGCAGATAATACATCTCTCAAAATAGAGGTTAATATTTCTACAGACAACTCTGACTACAATATCACAGGTGGAGCATCCGGTGATTTCAACTTGAATGCTACAAGTGATGCACTTGCATCTGCCGGTGGCGTAACAAGTAATTTTGCAGGTGTACAAGGTTTGACATTAGAAGATTTGGATAGTATCACTACAGACGATTTAGGTATTTTCTCGGTAGATAATATTGATACTACTCTCCAAAGTCTTTCACAAGCAATTGACAACGTCAACAAAGTGGCTTCTTATATCGGTGGTATCGAAGTGAGATTGAATTCGCAAGAAAGTTTGCTCACTTCTCAAATTACTAACTATAATGCCGCTATTTCGAGAATTGAAGACGCAGACGTTGCTACTGAACAGCT
>JAMLHE010000023.1 GCA_023957315.1 Candidatus Kapaibacterium sp. | reverse complement strand
TATTTCATATATAGAATCATCCATATTTATCTCTCAATTACGATACCCAAACCAGACCCATTCCGAAGCACTACATTTTTCTATCCTGTGGAATACAATGTTTTTGGCAATAGTATGTCACCTAAAATAACGTATAAATATATTGATGGGCAATGGAAAAAGCATTTCAAAGTTTACGATTATCTCGGTTCGCTGAGATTCACGATAGGGGCAGATAAGACTTTGCTGAACTACAAGCAATACGAACCCTACGGCGAAACCATGCTTGACCTATTCGGGCTGACTCGGCATAGCTATATCGGCAAGGAGAAGGAGCCGGAAAACAATCTGGGTGACCACACTTCGACTAAGCTCAGTGACCACGCTTCGACTAAGCTCAGTGACCACGGCGTCCGCAAGTATGACTACATTGGCAACCAAATAAAAAGTGAATAGAATGAAAATAATTTTATTATTCTTAATCGTAATCCAGCTAAATCAGGTATATACTGTATCAAAAGAAAATAAAGCTGATGTTTTCGAATTGAAAAATTACATAATACAACATTATGACAATTGTTTGGAAAAGCAAATAATTGATAATATGGGTTTTAGGTATAATGGGCTAATTCTAATATCGAAAAATTTAAGTAAAGAAGATTATAATAGTCTTAACTATGTGTTAAACGTATGCGAAAAACAATTATATGATACAATATCTAAAAATTTACATTTTAGAGCATTTTTTGATTCACTCGATATATTTAAACATATGGAATATATAGTTGATACACTATATTATTCACATATAAAGCAAATAAATTTAGATTTTTTAGAATTACTTGATTCTTTGAGAAACATTTATTGGTATCTTGATAGTATTGATGCATCTTGGGTAGTTTTAGATTCAATAGATGGTTGTTACATACCAACCGACATTTACGATTGTATAAGTGACTTGAAAGAGGTTCTTTCTGTAGATGATTTAGAAAAAATCAAAAATTATGAAAATGCTGTAGAAGCATCAAATTGGGAACACTTTGGTATAAGTTCGATGTTCAGGTTTCGATATAAACTTTGGGGATTGGGTTCTCGCTTAGCCACGTATTTCGAGGCATTTAGAATAAAACATGGAGACCACAGGTCAAGCATAATAATGCAGTCATTGTGGTATGACCTGAACGACAAACCAATTCCATTCAAAGAAATCATTTACCAACACAGATGGTATCAGAAGACAATGGAAAAACCATATAATAAGTTAGCAGAATAATGAGGGGCATTACTATATCCGACCACGGCGTCCGCAAGTACGACTACGAGACGGGACGATTCAATTCGATAGACCCGCTTAAATAGGGAGAAAGACAGAATGAATCCAAGAGCTATCAAAGTTGAGCCAAAGGACGAATACAAGTTGTTACTCGAGTTCGAGAACGGCGAGCGTAAAGTCTATGATATGCGAAAATTTCTGGATTTTGGCATATTTAAAGAACTGAAAGATGTCAATTACTTTAAAAAAGTCAGGATAGAATTTGGGACAGTTGCATGGCCCAACGAGCAAGACATTTGCCCGGACACACTTTATTTGGATAGCACCTCAATAATATGATGAAATGCTGAACTACAAGCAATACGAACCCTACGGCGAAACCATGCTCGACACTTTCGGGCTGACTCGGCAGAGCTATATCGGCAAGGAGAAAGAGCCGGAAAACAATCCTCTATATCTTACATTCCCTCTAACATCATACGTAAGTTTAAGTGAAATATTAAATCCGCTGTTTCGTGGAACATTGAAGTAGATTGTATATAAAGGATTTGATATGGATGAGATAATTTTCAAGGTAGATGAGGAGTTAGAGGGCGGATATTCTGCTTCTGCACTCGGGTTCAGCATTGTGACCCAAGGTGATACTATGGATGAATTAAAAAGCAACATCATTGATGCTATCAAATGCCATTTCGAAGTTGATATGCCCAAAGTTGTGCGGCTACATTTTGTTCACCATGAATTATTCTCAGTCTCTTGAAAAGCCCAAGGAACATAAGTGGCGTCGAACTTGCAAAGTTGCTGTCAATTTATGGTTAAAGTATTAGTCGGCAAACAGGAAGCCACATAAGGCTAACGACGATTCAAAACGGCGAACATCACTTTAAGCGTTCCAAGCCACAGCCCTCTTAAAATCGGCACATTAAATTCAATCATCAAAGAACTTTCAAGTCACATCGGTAAATCGAAACAAGAAATCTATAGCGAATTGTTAGACGCATAATCCGCCGTCCGCAAGTACGACTACGGGACGGGACGATTTAATTCCCTTTTACAATATTTGTTGTTTGTAAGTATCTTATTAGTATTTGAGATGGAGATATATAGATGAACTTGAAATTAACGATGAAGTACGAGAAAGTGCCTGAGGGCTATATCGGATACGTTGATGAACTTCCGGGTGCGAATTCTCAAGGTGTAACTTTGGAGGAAGTGAAAGCAAATTTACTTGAAGCTATTGATTTGGTGCTTGAAGCGAATCGCTACATTGGTTCTTTGGACTCAACGAAAGATATTTTTTTTCAGGAAGAACTTGAGTTAGTGACTAAATGAAGCGGAAACTATTCCTCGCTTTCTTGTAATCGAGCGGATGTGAATTTTTGCGAGAGGGTTCTAACCACTCATTGTATATAAATGTTGAAAATAAAAAAGCCTCTACCGTCCCGAGACATAACGAGATAAATGATAATCTCATAAGAAAAATCTGTAAAGATTTGGATATACCCAGCCCGTTTAAGAGATAATCTTTTAAACACACATTCCAACAAAAAACTGTGATCCCGGCAGGAATCGAACCTGCGACCCCAAGTTTAGGAAACTTGTGCTCTATCCTACTGAGCTACGGGACCATGCTAATTTATGCTTTCGTTGCCGGTCAATATTATGCGGGCGGTGTTTGCTGCAAGGGCGCCGTCTATATCGAATATGGCGGAGGCTACGAAATATTTCAATGTACGAATATCGAGTATATTTCCGGTGACGATTGCCCTATCTATGATATGTTCAATGTGCTCGTTTTCGATTATTCCCAAGGAATGCAGCTGTATCATATGCCCATAGGCTTCTTTGGTGAACATGTCCATTTCTGCCGGATGTAGTATTCGGAATGAATTTGGACTTGTGAAAAGCGTCTTCCGGGTGTTGAATTCTTGGAAATCAAATTTGTCGGCTATCCAACTGAAGGCTGTCGAAATCTCGGATGTGGTGTAACCAAGGTCTTTGAGATGCTGCACATTGATATCGGCGAAGTTCCGCTTGCTGCGAAGTTCCGATATCAAATAAACGATTATTTCTATTACTCTCTCAAACATTGGTAAAACCTGTCAATTTTAGATAATGATTTTCTAATTTGTGCATTTCGTCGCGTTTGCCGTCGTTGTCGTCGTCATATCCGGCGATGTGCAGTGCTCCGTGAACTGCCAATCGGCACATTTCTTGCGCCAGCGATACCGTGTAATCTTTAGCTTGTTCGGCGGCTGTTTCGTAGCTGATATAAATTTCGGCATCGAGTGGCTTTTCGTCCAATACGAATGTGATTACGTCAGTCGGGTAGTTGTGCGAAAGATATTGCTTATTCAGAGCATGTATGAAAGCGTCGTCGCATACTACTAAGTTGATGCTTCCATCTACATTTTTGAGCTTTTGATTGGCGATATTTCTGATTGAGTCAATCATTTTCTTTACGGGTAAAAATTTTTTATCCGATTGGTTGCAATATGTCACTTCTATGCTCATACAATATTCGACGAACTTGGATAGTGTATAGTCTAATCCCCCAATGAGCTTTCGGCGATTGACAGTTGCATTGCCGAGAGCAATACCGCAGGATGCAAATCTGCGAAATCGGATTTGAGAATTTTGACTGAAATATTCGAATATAATGAACAAGTGCACTGCTTGCCAATTATCAAGCTGGACATGAATTCATTGTCGTGAGTAATGAAAATTATTTCGTCAGGCTCAAAGTACATGAAAGTCTTGATGTCATGTAATTCGTAGTATCCATGCATAGTTTGGGCAGATACCATTGAGCCGTTGCTGTTAATCCCCAGGTCTATACCCGCATAAATCGTGAAAACGAGTGGCTTGCTGTAATCTTCATTGACTAAAGTCCATGTCCAAGCACTTTCGTAGGCTTTCGGTTCTACTCCGAGTATCAAGCTGATTTTTTCTATATCATCTTTGGTGAAAATCAATACTATCCCTTACGAAAACTAAAATTTTACAATTTCAAACATAAGGAAAAGTAATGATTTTTTGCGAAAAAATCTTGATTTTATCAATTTTTTTTCTAAATTGATTAGAATTCTTAATTTTTTTTAAGAAACATGCAATGTCATGTAATGATATTTCGTAAAAATGTTTTATATTGTAAATTGATTTTGACATTATGTGAATTAAATTTAATCAATCATGAATTCTTATATGAATGACTTGAAACATATGGCAACTCGGAATAAGTGCCTAACAAACTTAGACACCATAACTTATGGTGCATTACAGCTACATACTAAATACTCAATATTCATAATAAAATCAATTAATGAGATATTTTTCATTTACATGGATTGCTTAAGTAGGCTAATCAAACGGTTTAGTTGCCATATTAACAATGATATATTATTAATCATATATGATTGCAAACAATGTGAAATTTTACATCTGAAACAAAACTTGAATTTTGTCTTTCCTTCAGAAATGATTGAAAAAAGAGCTTCCCAAGTCTTAATAACTTACATACCTGACAATACTCATACGGGCAAATCATGGAAATAGAACTACTGAAACATTTACTTGCAGTAATTGCGTACCGTTTCACGGTAGCAGTAAACGACGCACCCGATAATTACTCCCATCTGAAAATTGGTATCAATGCGCGGTCACCTGTTGAAATCATAGACCACATGAGCCAACAACTCGATTCTGCCATCCAACTTATTGGTGGAATTCCTATTTCGGCACTTAAAAGAAAGAGCTATTATTCAGAAAATTTTGATAAATGCAAACAAAATTTCTTATCTTTGCTTAGTTCTGTTGACATCCGATTAGAATCGTTGAATGGAATGGAATTGACGAAAGTGAAAGTTTTGATGCAAGGACCCTTTGCTGATTGCATTTCACATATCGGACAATTAACCATGCTCCGCAGATTAGCGGGTAATCCGGTTGAGCCACAGAACTTTACTAAAGCTAAAGTTATGACAGGCAAATTGGATTACGATATATGAAAAAATTATTAGTAGTAGCATATTATTTCCCTCCTTCCGGTGGTCCCGGAGTACAACGTGTGCTCAAACACATCAAGTATTTGCCCGATTTCGGGTGGCAACCTATTGTGCTCACTGTTTCAAATGGTCAATTTCCGGCAAGAGATGAGAGCTTGTTTGCTCAGATTCCCGATTCTACAATCGTCGAAAGAACCAAAATTTACGAACCCTACGACATCTATCGCTATTTCACGGGCAAAGCCAAGGATGCCGCAATTGATGTGAACACTATCAAAAAAGATGGTCACAGAGCAGGATTTAAAGAAAGTTTGGCTGAATTTATCAGAGCAACGTTTTTTATTCCAGATGCTCGAATTGGGTGGCTTCTGACCGCAAAAAGCAAAGCGCTTGAGTTGATTAAACAGCATGACATTTCTGCGGTTTATAGTTCGTCACCTCCATATACATGTTCGCTGATAGCTGATTATGCCAGCAAGAAAGCTTCCATCCCTTGGATAGCAGGTTTTCGTGACCCATGGACCGGATTTATCTCCTCGCCCAAACGGTGGCTGATTCCAAGTATGATAGACAGATACATGGAAAAATCCGTATTTACGAATGCAAATTATGTAGAATGTGCTTGGAATGGCATCATAAAAGACGCACTGGCAAAATATCCCGATTTGGATGCAAGCAAATTTTTACATGTGCCGAATGGATTCGATTCCAACGATTTTCCCGATGTCCAATATAAGGCTAACCACAAATTCACTCTTACATACACAGGTTCGATGTACGGGCGGAGAAATCCGGAAAGCTTATTTGCAGCGATTGAGGAATTGATTGCAGAAGGAAAAATTGATAAAAATAAAATTGTATTGCGATTTGTTGGGCGATTTGGAAATGAAGTCAATGACATGTTCGAGAAAGCTACTTTTGCGGATAGAATTGAAATAATCGGCTATGTGCCGCATTCGGAAAGCATTGCAATGATAATGAAATCGGACGCATTATTGTTGGTGGTAGATGAATCGAAAGAAAGCAAGGAAATCGTCCCCGGCAAGGTTTACGAATATATCGGCGTTAATCGCCCATTGATAGCAATTGGTCCCGAAGACGGCTCTGTAGCTGAATTAATCCGCGAGACCGCAGCCGGAGACATTGCCCACCAAAGCAATATTGCCAAAATCAAAGACATGTACCTGGACGCTTTCAAAAATTGGAAAAACGGCGACAATACTACAAATTCCAATCTCGAATTAATCACGAAATATGAACGGCGCAACGCCACAAAACAATTAGCCGAATTGCTCACACGATTGGTGTGATTTTGTCTGAACTATGATTTATGTGATTTGAATGATTTTTATGATTCATCTTGAACAGGATTATCAAGATTTCAAGATGGACAGGATTAATACAATTTAACCGCAAAGCACGCAAAGTTTAATATTAGACAAAAAAGCTTGAAGAACCTCACCCCGAACCTCTCCGAAGGAGAGGGAGAAAGACAAACATAGCCCGCGGTTTTAACCGTGGGTGTTGAAAAAGCTACTCATTTGAATCCTTCTTGACTCCGAAGGAGTCATATGTTTATAGCAAAACGTTAATTATTTAAATTCGACCTCTTCGAGGTCGCACCGAAACGGACATCAAACATTTCAATCATTTTAGGGACGTGACATAGGATTCGTTACCCCGCATTTCATACGGGGCTATTTACATTCTATCCCTTCGGGATATTATCACCACCGCAGAATCTATTTTATTGATATCTATATCTCATGATTGTATCCATCACAATAGTATAGTCAGATTGTATTGGTGGAACCCTGAGCATATTATAATTAGTTATCAAAATTTCTTCAGTACCCGTATTTGTTATATCAACTACATAATATATTTTCTTTACCGCATCATTCCTATAGACATTTAGTTTGATTTCGCAAAATCCAGTTCTTGTTAATAGACCGATAAGTGAATAATTTTCAAAATCAACTTCAGGGTTCTCATAACTAACACAATTTTTAAAAATTTCATCAACTCTTAACGTATCCAAAGTTGAGTATTCAGCTTGGTTTCGGAAAATGAACTGCTTCAAATCATTCATTTTATCACCATCGAGACAATCAATATCAATTGACATTGTATCCGTCACCTCTACCCAATTTTTATCATCGGCGATTGTGTATTTGTCAAAAGAGGTGGCTTGCGTTGCTTGTTCCTGCTTGCACGACACCATCAAAACGGCTAACATGACCGCACAAAAAAACATTGACTTTTTCATTTTTTAGCTCCTAATATATTATAAAAACGTTTGAAAATTCAGGCTCAGTCTATGTACTCTTAACTCGCTCCGCCTTTGTTAAAGACGGGACGTGAAAACTTTCAGGAGAAAAGATTCTCCCTAAATGTATAGACAATCGAAATTGTCAAATTTACAGAAAAATACACATTTATATATATGATGACACTTCAAATCCAAAAAAGGAACAAAATCTTTTGATTTTTTTTTTTGTCCTAAAATAAGTTTACGCAACACCCTCTAAGCTCTTGGTCCGTCAGTTATAACAAAGACGAGACAAAAAACATACCCCGAAGGGCTTATATATCTGTAACTATGCGACAAACGACTTTGATTATTACATTTTTCTTCATCATCTTAATCATATAAATCCTTTGAATCATAGTTCAGACAATCATACAAATCATAGTTTTGACAATCACACAAATCATAGTTCAGACAATTTCTCAAAAAAAGTGCTTATCTGTGTGACGCTTAGAATTTTCAATCGTCATAAACGTTAAGTAAGTGATGCTAAGTAAAATTTATAGATAATGATGACTATTTTAAAAATTAAATATATAGTATTGATTTGCCTTTTCATGCTGCCGGCTTTGATGAAGGCAGATAGATTGTTGATTCCGATGGATTTGGCTCAAACGGACCATCTCAAATCTTATGGTGTTACTTTTTGGATACTCGAAAATGGCGGGACTGCTGATTGGCTTCTGAACTATCGTGGCGGGTCTTTCTTGGTGGACTATACCGATATGTTCGTTGCCGAATGCCGAATTCGTGGAGTGTCTTTTGAAAGGCTTAGCGAATCGCAAGCCCAATCGATTATAGAGGAAGTCAGCCAAGAAAACGTAAATATGGAAGTTGTCAAACTCGAAAAGCCACCGAAGATTGCCGTTTATGCACCTCCGGGGGCTCAACCTTGGGATGATGCAGTACGCATTGCCCTCGAATACGCAGAAGTTAAGCACGACTTGATTTGGGATGAAGACGTAATGGGCGATAAGCTCAAGGAATACGATTGGCTTCACCTTCATCATGAAGATTTCACAGGGCAACACGGCAAATTTTGGGTAGCCTATAGGAATGCACCTTGGTATATTCAGCAAGTCGCCTTGAACGAAAGTATGGCAAAAAAACTCGGCTTCCCTGATGTCTGTGAGCTCAAAAAGGCTATTGCTCGCCAGATTCGCGAATATGTTGCCTCCGGTGGATTTTTGTTCGCCATGTGTACCGCTACTGATTCTTATGATATAGCTCTCTCGGTGGAGCATGTTGATATGTGCGATGTCATGTTTGACGGCACTCCTCACGACCACAATGCAAATTCCAAATTGAATTATGAAGAAACTTTTGCCTTCGAAAATTTCCGTTTGATTTTAGACCCAATGGAAGTGGAATTTTCCGATATTGATGTTGGGCATTACAATGTCAACAATCCAGATGCGGATTGGTTCACCTTATTCGAGTTTTCGGCAAAATATGACCCGGTTCCAACAATGCTGACACAAAATCACGTGAATGTGATTAAAGGTTTCATGGGTCAAACGACATCATTTAACAAGGATTTGCTCAAAAGCACAGTAACGATTTTAGCGATGAAAGAAGGCACGAACGAAGTCAAATACATTCACGGTAATGTAGGTAGAGGTACTTATACTTGGCTTGGCGGTCATGACCCCGAGGATTATGTTCATAGAGTGGGCGATCCGCCAACGGATTTGAATTTATTCAAAAATTCTCCCGGGTACAGGCTTATTCTGAACAATATTTTGTTTCCGGCTGCAAAGAAGAAAAAACAGAAAACTTAAATCTTGAATTATAGTGAAATGTATTTGTATATATTTATATTTGTAAATTATTAATTTTAACGGT
This sequence comes from Candidatus Kapaibacterium sp., assembly GCA_023957315.1. Taxonomy (NCBI): domain Bacteria; kingdom Pseudomonadati; phylum Bacteroidota; class Eximiradiia; order Eximiradiales; family Kapaibacteriaceae (SeqCode); genus Kapaibacterium (SeqCode); species Kapaibacterium sp. (SeqCode). The sequence goes on along the minus strand of JAMLHE010000023.1, from coordinate 26,243 downwards.
AAAAAATGTATCGGATAATAGCGACATTTTTAATTATTCTGGCATCAATATTTCTTTCGCCATCGCAATCGGAGGCGCAGATATCCGTCGCGTTGCGGGACACGAGCATTACTCGTGGCTCATTAAGCGTTATACCGATTTACGGAGATATACCTTCGGATTCTGACGGGAATTTAGAACTTTCTGTTCGATTCAATGCCTACGTGATTGACATCAAGAGAATTGTCACAGATGCAAGCACCAGTCTGAACGAACAGCATACATTTTCGGTTGACTTAACAAATATCGAATCTTCTTCTTTTAATGTTTTCACCGATGATTATATAAAGCCGTTCTCAGGGGTTCTGTTCTATCTCGAGGTCGAAGGTTTGGCAGGTCCTGATACAGCTACATTGGTATCGCCAATTGCAATCAAAATTGGTGGAGTCGAGCAACAAGCTGAATTTGATTCAGGCACGATTTCCGTTCAATCAATTCCGGTAGGACCTAAATTGACAGAAGGTTTGGGGCAAAACTTCCCTAATCCATTCAATGTATATACTGAAATATTTTTCAGTGTTGACAGCGATAGCAAGGTCAGTTTCAAAATTTTCTCACTGAGTGGAAGAAATGTTTTCAGTCAGGGAATTCATGAAAACACCTTTGCAACTGAGATTTACGATGATTCGGGCAATCAAATTGACAATTACCTCGAGCATACCTTCACAGCCGGACGATATAGAATGAGACTTACGCCTGCTTCTTGGGAGATTTCCGCAGGTGCGTATTACTTAGTAATGGCAGTGCAAGACCAAGTCTATAAAACTAATTTCATATACTACAAGTAAATGAGAGAAAAATTGAAAACAAAAATTATACTTATTTTAATGCTGGTCACAGTCGGATTTTCAAATTTATCAGCACAAGACGCAATTGACCCAAGTTTGGCATTGATAGCAAAGAAGCCTATCGGTACGGAATTCTGGCTTTGTTTTATGACAAATTTCAAAGAAGAACCGGGCAATGTCAAAAATGCGCTTTTACTTGAGCTTTTTATCACAGGCGACCACGATGCGACAGTCAGCGTAACTATCCCCTCAATTAACTACAATCAAACAATGTTTGTTCCTGCGGGAACAGTCAGAAGTATCGTAGTTGACCCATTGGCTCAAATCCGAAGTTACGAAGTTGTCGAAAGAGGTTTAGGCGTCAACGTAATGTCCGACCATCCAATATCGGTTTATGGATTGAATCGTCGCCACCAAACTACAGACACTTATCTCGGGCTTCCGGTAAATGTGCTTGGCACCGAATATCGCGTAATGTGCTATCATGTTGCTGAAAAACTATCTCCGATATTTGCTATAGTAGCAACAGAAGATAACACCATCGTCGAAATCACACCTTCGACAATCACTTATACAGGCAAGCCACGCAGCGAAAAATATACTGTCACTTTGAACAAAGGTGATGCTTACCAAGTAGGGGCAGAGACCGAATCTCGAATACTCCGAAAGTTTAACATTCGTGATATTGAAGTTGATTTGACAGGCTCATTGATTAAGTCGAACAAAAAAATCGCCGTATTTAGCGGGCACGAATGTACTTACATACCCGTTGGTCCGCCACGTATAAAGGCATGTAATCACTTAGTCGAGCAGATTCCACCTGTGAATTCGTGGGGAAAGCATTTTTATATTGGCAGACTCAAAGGCAGGTCTTTTTATACTTATCGTGTATTGGCGCATGAACCAAACACGAAAGTTTTCGAGAATTCAAAATTGATTGCCACGTTGAAACCCGGGCAATTTATTGAAAAAAATTCCAATCAAGATTTGCAAGTTACTGCTGATAAGCCGGTTTTGGTAGCTCAATATTCGCAAGGTTATGAAAACGGCGACCAAATCGGTGACCCGATGATGCTTTTGATTAGCCCGACACAGCAATTTTTGAACGAATATAGATTTGCAACTCCAATCAATGGCAGTTGGAATCACCATATCAATGTTGTAGTGCCGACAAATGCGATTGCGACTATGGAATTGAATGATAGAAAGATGGATGTAAAAGATTTCACCCAACTTGGTATGACAAGATATTCTATCGCATTCATAGACGTACCTTTCGGAACGCATTATATACGTGGCAACGAACCATTTGGGATGTATTCCTATGGTTTTGGCTTTGGCGATATTGATGCTTATGATGCTTATGGAAATATGGGCGGTCAATCTTTCCTTGAGTACGTCCCCAAAAAAGACACGATTCCACCAATGGCAGTAATGACTGAAGTTGATGGCAATGTAGTAATAATCGTCAGAGATGACAGAGTTGACGACCTTGGTTTGAGCAAAATTTCGGTTGTTGACAGTGCGGGAATAATTGCAACGATTCCCCGAATTGCAGATGGCATGCCTCAAGCTCAATTTTCGGTCAAAGTGCAAAATCCTACTTACGAAGGCTCGCTTGTTTTGGAATTGATGGATGTCGGTCAAAATATATCCCTTTATACTCTATGCTATTCCTACGAACCGAGCACAGGAGCTATGGGATATTCATTAATCGAAGGAATCAGCAAAACATGTATTTCCAATCCCGGATATTTAATAGGTTTTTTTGGACAATATTCGCTTTCAACTCATTCCGCAAGCTTTGATAGAACAGGAGACCTCAGTTTTCCGGGCAAATTTTCCTCTGCAGCCGGAAGTGGCGGGTGGTTTGGAATTTATGCGTCAACGCGCATATTACCAAAGATGAATATTGCAGCTACATTAGCATTGGAGAGCATTGGTGGAGAATTGAATGCACCTGATAGTATTTTATCAAGTCGTCGTGACCCCGATTCAGGTCAGCTTCTGCCTTTCCAAGAATCGCATCTGATAAATTTAGATAATTTATATGCAAATCTTTCAATTGGCGTTGAATATTTTATAAATCGTTTGATGTATTTGAACGGTGGAATAAATTTCGGGATGGCACTCAGCAAATCAGCTGAAATCCGCAAGAAAATCAACATACCCGATAATTACGTTTACGAAAATGGTTCGCAATATTTGCCACTCAATGTGGACGAACTCGAATCTCTCAATAGCTTTAGACTTGGATTTTACGTTGGAATCGGAGCGAGCGTACCAATTTATGACCGATTTTCCGGTTTCTTCGAATCAAGCATGAATTTCTCCCCATTTGATATGGCTGAAGATACAGATTGGCAAGTTCAGATGTTGAAAATCAGGCTCGGTGCCAAATATTTGGTAAAGTAAGCCATGGGCGTTAACTATCTCAGAATATCAGCAGTTTTGGTTAAAGAACTAAAAAGCGAATTCCGTACTCGATATGCAATTTCCGCAGTATTGCTGTTTGTACTGACTACAATCACAATGATAATGTTTGCAACAGCAGGAGAAACGATAACTCCGATGATTGCAGCCGGAATTTTGTGGGTTATCATGTTTTTTGCTTCAATGACAGGGCTATCGAAAGTATTCGTGAGCGAAGAAGAGCGTGGCACTTATATATTGCTGCAACTCAGTTCCACACCCTACGCAATTTATTTCGGGAAGCTATTGTTCAATATTTTATTGAGCGCTTCGCTTAATTTTTTCGCCGTTTTGTTGTTTTTTCTGTTTCTGGGCGATATCGAAGTGAAAAATTTAACGCTTTTTACTGCTACTATCGTCGTTGGTAGTATTGCAGTGGCTTCAGCTACTACAATAATATCGGCATTGATAGCGAAGGCAAACAGCAAAAACGCACTATTTCCGGTGCTATCATTCCCGATTTTACTCCCGATTATCATTCTGGGAGTAGGATTGACAAAAATGTCTTTCGAGGGTGTTGCCTTTGCAGATGCGATGAAAGATTTGCAAATGATAATAGCATATAGCGGATTGATGATTGTTACATCATTTTTCTTGTTCGATTTCGTCAATAAAGATTAATTTCATGTTAATGTCAACTCAAATTTCATTGTGACATCAGCATTTCATATATTTGTATGATATAAAAATTTAAACTAAGGTATTTATTTATGGTTAAGATAACATTTCCGGACGGCAATGTACGAGAGTATTCGGATGGAGTAAGCGGCTTGGAAGTCGCTAAATCCATTTCCGAAGGATTAGCTCGTAATGCAGTCGGAGTAGTCGTAAATGGTGAGTATTATGAACTGAATCGCCCGATTGAATCAGATGCAACATTGAAAATTGCAACTTTCGACGATGATGACGGCAAGCAAATGTATTGGCACTCATCAGCCCACTTAATGGCTGAAGCCATTCAGGAGTTATATCCGGGTACAAAATTTGGCATCGGTCCATCAATCGAAAACGGCTTTTACTACGATGTTTTGCCACCGGAAGGTGTAAAACTTTCGACAGAAAATTTGCCAGAAATCGAATCAAAAATGCGCGAGTTATCCAAGAAAGCATCTACTTACGATATGTATGAATCAACTTGGGATGATGCCTATAAATTTTACGCAGATGCAGGCAATGAGTTCAAACTTGATTTGCTCGAAGGGCTGAAAGGCGAGCGCATTACATTTTGCAAACAAGGCAACTTTACCGACCTTTGTCGTGGCGGACATATTCCCTCGACGGCATACATCAAATCAGTCAAATTGCTTTCCGTAGCCGGTGCTTATTGGCGAGGTGATTCGACCAAAACTATGATGACACGCATTTACGGGATATCATTTCCGAAGCAAAAACTATTAGATGAGTTTATCCATCTTCGCGAAGAAGCCGAAAAACGTGACCATCGCAAGCTTGGCAGGGAGCTTGAATTGTTCATGATAACACCTGAAATTGGCGGAGGGCTACCCGTTTGGTTGCCAAATGGCGCCTTCATTCGCCGCAAGCTCGAAGCATTCATAAAAGAAGAACTCGTCAAACGCGGATATGTAGAGGTTATCACTCCGCACATCGGAAATTTGAATTTGTACAAGACTTCAGGGCATTACCCATATTATAAAGATTCACAATTCGCGCCAATCATAGTCGAAGAGGAAGAATACCTTCTCAAACCGATGAATTGTCCGCATCATCATCAGATTTATGCTCTAAAGCCTCGTTCTTATCGCGATTTGCCATTGCGATTAGCCGAATTCGGCACGGTTTACCGTTACGAGCAATCCGGCGAATTAAGCGGATTATCGAGAGTACGCGGATTCACTCAAGACGATGCTCACATTTATTGCACTGATGACCAACTGAAAGATGAATTGATTAATGCAATAGAGCTTACTCAACTTGTATTCAAAACTTTTGATATGAAAGTATCAACAAGGCTCTCTTTCCGCGATGACGATGCCTCAAAATATGCAGGCGACCTTGATATGTGGGAAAAAGCAGAGCGCGAAATCAAAGAAGTCGCCGATATGATGAACCTCGATTATTTCATTGGAGTGGGCGAAGCCTCATTTTATGGACCAAAAGTTGACTTCATCGTTCGTGATGCCATTGGTAGAAAGTGGCAACTTGGCACCGTCCAAGTGGACTATGTAATGCCGGAAAGGTTCGGGCTCGAATATACAGGTGCAGACAACCAAAAACATCGTCCGGTTATTATTCATAGAGCACCCTTTGGCTCAATGGAGCGTTTTATGTCAATTTTGATAGAGCATTATGCGGGTAATTTCCCATTTTGGCTGGCTCCGCTGCAGGTTTCTGTACTACCGATTAGCCAAAATCAAAATGATTATGCCCAATCTTTAGTGGATTACTTCAAAGAGCTGGGTTTCAGAGCGGAACCCGATTTCCGGTCAGAAAAGGTAAATCGTAAAATAGCCGAATCCGAGCAAAAGAAAATTCCATTTGCAATTGTAGTCGGTCAAAAAGAAGAGGATAGCAAAACGATTTCACTAAGAGAGCACGGCAAAGGCGATTTAGGAACTAAAACGCTTGACGAAACCGCTCATTTGTTTACTACTTTGAATTTGCCCGGAGCATGATGAAGCATTTTAACATAGACTTAGCACGGAGGGCAACTAAAATTGCTCTCTTTGTTTTTGTTTTTTTCGCTTTTTATAATTCATCTATCTCGCAGTACCAGCCGACCACGATACTCGTTTCCCTTGATGGATTCAGATGGGATTACTTGCAACGAAGCGAAAGCGCTTATTTGAATTCCATTGCCGATGAGGGCGTAAGAGCGTTGTCGCTAAAGTCAGTTTTCCCAACATCAACTTTCCCGTGCCACTATTCGATAATCACGGGACGTCATCCTGATAATCACGGAATTATAGCGAATTCTTTCCATGATTTATTTTCAGGCGAGAAATTCTCAATCGGGTCGGCAACAATGTACGAAAGTAAATGGTGGAGAGGCGAAGCATTTTGGGAAACTGCAAAGTTGAACGGCATCAAAACCGCTTCATATTTTTGGCCCGGCTCAGAAATTAGCGATTCTGAAAGACGCCCTGACTTTTACGAAAAATACGAACATACTCGCCCTTATGAAATTAGGGTAGAGGGCGTTTTGCGTTGGCTGACTCTTCCGGAAAACATTCGCCCAAAATTCATTACACTATATTTTGATGCAACTGATTCTCGAGCTCATTCGCATGGAATTGATTCTCCCGAATTAAATGCTGCTATTGGATTGCTTGACAGCACAATCCGAAATCTTGACCTTGGGCTGGAAAAACTCGGACTGAGGGATAGCGTTAATTTGATTATTGTGTCCGACCACGGAATGACAGAAATTGATTCAACGCGTATCATTAATCTTCGTGAATTTATTCCCGATGATGATGTGTATATAAACGCACACGGACCATTTGCCTTAATTCAAGCTCCGAAATATAAAATGGGAACGCTATTCACCCTTTTACAACAAAAAGAAAATGGCTATAAAAGCTTTTTGCGAAGCGAAATGCCAGTAAATTATAAATATTTTTCAAATCCTTTGTTAACGGATATTATTTTAATTGCTGACATCGGCTGGTTGCTTCAAACTGACTATAACTGGTCAGGCACATATTTGGCTACTCACGGTTATGATAACAACCATATGGATATGCACGGAATTTTTATGGCACGCGGTCCTTCGTTCAAATCTTCATATAGGACTGGTACACTGAACTCAGTTGATATTTATCCTATGCTTTGCAAAATTTTCGGCATCAGACCGGCTCCCGGAATTGATGGCAGATTGTCAGACATCCGACAAATAATAATCGAATAAGCACAAATAATGAAATCTTCCATAAATATATTAATTCTATTATTTATTTTATTGTCACTTGAGCAATCATATGCTCAGACCGATTATACACGCAGAATTGATACTCTAAAATTCAAAAATACAATGAATTATAGAGATATAATTTTGCCCAGGGATTATTATAATATCGAAAAAAATAAATCTCGATTCAGCGAGAGATTATTCGAGAATTCACTTTACGGTTTCGATATTGTTTCTTTTTATTCAACTGAAATAAACAGACTCAATGTGAATTCTTTCGAGCCCTTCCTCGACCATGTTTTTGCCGATTTGGGAATCAAAAAGCTCGATATTTCCGAGCTCAATGCGTTGATGCCGCGATTAATGCTCAATGACATGTTGGGTGTAAATCTTGATTCTGCATTTGGCTCTTTGGGCGGAATTATAATGAGCAGATATATAACAATTTATATCGTCGGGAGAACAATCCTTGAAAAGCGACTTAATTCCATAGATTTCAACACATTAGCCTTCATGATGAATTATGCCGATTCGATTATTTACAATCCCTATTTGGACACCGATGATTTGTTTGAATATAAAAAACGAAATACTGACTTTCGTTTAATTGCCGATAAATTTTTCGAAAATCAATGGGTACTTGATAGCCTCCAGACAATGTCCGCAGGGATTTCGATTTTACGAGAAATAATCAAAACAAATGATGTTGTAAAAAGCAATTTTATTGGAGCAGACAATCAAATAAAATCTGCGATTATTGATACAAAATATGGAAGATTTGCTCTCGGAGGTACTGGTAAAGACAGTTACAAAGGAGATTTTGCATTAATTGTGGATTTGGGTGGCGATGATAATTATGAGCTGGAAGTTAAAGATAAGTTATCAAACATAACAAATCCTTTGAGATTGATAATTGATTTTAACGGTAATGATAATTATAAAAGTGGAGATTTTGGCTTAGGATGCGGATATTTCGGTGTTAATGCGATTTTTGATTTGAATGGCAATGATAATTATCAAGCCGGAAATTATAGTCTTGGTTGCGGAATATTCGGATTGGGTGCCATTTTCGATTATTCGGGAGATGATTCGTACAAATCCGGTTCATTTTCGCAAGCTTCGGCATTTTTTGGACTCGGGTTTATGATTGATGACTCGGGCGATGACTCCTATGATGCTAAACATTTTTCCCAAGCCTTTGCCGGGCCCAAAGCCTTTGCCTTTTTGAGCGATAAATCGGGCAATGATAAATATAATACAAGCGTAAAAGCTGACGAAGCCGCATTTTCGCAAGCAGTGTCGCTCGGTATGCCCGGATATACCGGCGGCGGAATTGCTTTTCTTGTGGACAAAGAAGGCGACGACACTTACAAGAGTACATCTTGCTCACAAGCTTTTTCGTCGTGGTATTCCTTTGCGGCATTGGTTGATTCCGAAGGTGATGATAATTATTCAGCGGTAAGTTTGTCCCAATCAACAGCAGTAAATACTTCACATGCATTCTTGATAGACAATGGCGGTACCAATCAATTTTCAACACAATCGCAATCTCAGGCGTTTGCTTACGGTTTCTCTTTTGCGACGCTGATAGCCAATGATAGTTCAATATTAAAGTCATCTCGCAGAACGGGAGATGCCCAATTTGGGCTTTCATTGTTACTGAATAACAGCAATCCAAACGATAGCACAATTTACACTTTTACAAGTCATAACGAGGAAGAAAATATGCACTCCCAAGTGCTTTCTTCAGGCATTGATTGCAAAATGGAATATGATACAAATAATGCTAATTCAATGCCTCAGATTGAATTATTCACAATTCCGATAATGAATTATAAATTGAATCAAAGAAACTTTAAAGAGCCAAAATTAAGCAATAATTTGAACGAATTAATTCGCATTGCTACATCCGAGCGATTGCCGTCGCAAATGAGAGAATCGGCTGTAGATGCGATGATTGACGATACTACAATCACATTGCAGGCTTTCGGGCTTCTTCTTGCCCATGATTATGAAAATTCACTGGCATCATTGCAACGCTTTACAAATCTATATGATACAAAGGTGTTTTCTGAAGTTTTAGAAGATTCGCTCCATTCTGTTGACCAAAATACTGTAATTAATTCTGCAAAAATGATTGTTGCACTGAATAATACAAATTCATTTGATAAAATTGCCGAGCAACATGCTAATGTAAATTGGATTGTCAGAATTAAAATTGCCGAAAATATCGGGAAATTTAATAAAGGTAATTATTCGGTAATTCTGCGATTAATGCTTAAAGATTATCATCCATATGTCCGAGCGGCGGCAGCTAAGGCATTGGCGATTTCTGACCCGAAACCTGAGAATTTATCTGAAGCGATTAATGATTCGATATTTATTGTCAGAAATGCCGTGATAAATGGACTAAATTCAAACCCGAAATTGGATATTAAATTATTCAGCCAATTACTTCCATTGTGCCAATCATATGATTCGGCAGCTTTATTGGCAAAAATAATCCCCAAAATTGAGTTGAAGAAAAAGGACATAAAACTATTCGAAAAATTAATTACCGAAGCTCCTGATAATTTTATTAAAGCATTGTATTATAATCCGGAACTTATTCAAGATGAAAAAGTTAAGGCAATCGTAAGCAAAAGATTTGACGAAATAAGTATTACTGCGGAGATACCCAATGCCGAATAATAAGCGATTAATTGTACTATCATCGCCAAGCGGCGGCGGGAAAACGACTGTAGCTCGTTTTTTGATACAGAAACATCCAAGTATTCGATTCTCAATCTCCGCTACTACACGGGCGAAACGTCCGAACGAGAAGGATGGAGTTGATTACTACTATCTTTCCAAAGAGGAATTCGAATCATCAATAAATGCAAATGATTTTGTCGAATACGAACAAATTTTCGACAATTATTATGGCACTTTGAAAAGTGAAGTTGAAAAAGCTTTTGACAATAATGAATTACTGATTTTCGATATTGACGTAAAGGGTGCATTTTCGATTAGGCAGCATTATCCAAAAGATGCACTGCTGATATTTTTGGCGCCGCCCAATCTTGAAGTACTCGAAGAGCGGCTACGCGGACGCAGCACCGAAAGCGAAGCACAGATTCAAGTTCGATTGGCAAGAGCAAAAATGGAGCTCGATACAGCTGCAGAATTCGATTTTGTGGTAGTGAATAATGTCTTGGATGATACTATTAAAGAGGTGGAACGAATTGTCTCCGAAAATTGCTTCGCCGAAAAATTATAATTTCAGACTGATCGCAATTTTAAACGAATCAAAATTGAAAGTGCCTTCGCCATTGAAAGGGTAAAAAGCTTGTTTACGTCGGAGTTCGTACATCACAAGCGATAATAAATTTTTGTAAGTGAATTTCATCCAAGGGTAATTTCTGCCGAATTGCTCGAATAATTCCGGTTCCCAAATTTCGATAAAACGTTGAGTTACATTGTCGAAAAACCACATTCCGACCCATTCCGCAGGCAGGAAATTTTTGTAATAAAGCGAATGTTCGTAAATTAAATCAACATGAATTGATTTATAAATTTGCATTCTAACGCCTGCGCTCCACATACCACCAAATTTGAAAGTTTCATCGAAGGCATTGAGCAAGGAATCGTCAAATGTGAGTGATAAACGGTCAATAAAGTCGGTTCTTGTCCAAGTTAATGCCGAATTGTGCATCAGGAAGAAATTCGAGTATTTGCCAAAATTGTATCCGTAACCGTCATTCAAACCGAATCCGAATCGCCAAGTATCGCTCACAACTCCATCGCTTTGGATGTTGAAAGTCTTGAAATTTGTTGAGATATTGCCAATGAAAAGATACTCAGATTGGTGTTTGAACAAATCTTCAAAAGTTTCATCTTCAATCAATCGGATAAATCCATAGCTGAATTCAAGATTGAAAGCATTAGCCAAATCGGTGTCGAATTGGTCGAATCCGAATGAAGGGAAAGTCAGCCCATAATGCGACGAAAGATAAGTTTGGTTCTGAATATGCCCGGGTTTGGAGTAAAATTGTTTAAAAAAACGAACAAGCCTCGGCTCTTCATCAATCTGAGCCGAAGCTGTGTATGTCAATAAAAACATCAAAACAAATAAATTACGCAATCAACATCCTCATCTGAAATTTTAGTAATAGACGGTTCAAATCTGAGGAACTTGTTAGAATCTGAACGTCAGTCCGACTTTGAATGAATCATATATAAATGGGGGTACGGTAGTGATGGGCCAATTCATATTTTTCTTCCTCAACTCGAAAAATCCGTAATTTACAGCATTTTCGAGAACAAAGTGCATAATAGCACCTGCCACGGGGCTTTTCATAACTACTGCCTTAGAGAACCAGCCGGTTAAGCCCTGAGCCGCTCCTTGAATTATTCCGCTCGCTGCCCAATACCAAAACATATGACGTGGGTACACCATAGCTCGCTCGTAGCCGACATTTAATCCCACATTCTCAATCGGGTAAAAAGTCATTGAGGCTTCAAACATATCTCCAAATCTTAGTTGACTACCGAAAACGTCAAGATTAGTCTGTTGAAGCGTGTCGCTCGTTTTATCTTCAAAATCCAGACTTGTCCAAGTTATACCTGAAATACTATTGAAAAAAAGCTTTTGGGAAGATTTTCCAATACCGTAGCCGCTATTTTGTTGAAGTCCAAAACTCCAAGCGGATGTTCTGATACCATCGCCGATTGTAGTTTGCGAACCCAATACCTGCGAGTAGTATGATACTGCAATTAAACTATTTTTGTGCTTAAATACACTTGAATTTAATTCACTCATCTCGTCAATATTGCCAATGCCGAACTGAACATTCACACTATTTAGTGGAGCGAAATCCTCACTGACGGCATCTTCGTGATAAAATGGAGTGACTATACCATAATTGATTGCAATTGTTGGGTGCTCAAAAGAGCTTTTGAAACTTAGTTTGAACATTTCAAAATCATCATCAACATTGTTACTGTCAATATCTTGGTTTTCATCTGCAAAAATAATCGCAAAATTTGATGCTGAAATAAGCAACATCAAAAGAATGAAATTCATAAATTTGAACATATTAACCTCATTTTTTATTTGAACGAACTCTAAATATTTGCACATTTATTCCATACTTACGAATTTTATTGTGTAAAGTTTCGCGGCTTATTGCTAAAGCTGCGGCAGATTTGCTCACGTTCCCATTGTTTTTTTCGAGTGTTGCTTCAATTTTGCGTTTATCGACTTGCGCAATATCTTCTTTCAGAGTTGAGTTGCCTGTAATGAATTGTTCCGGTGTTTCGGAATTGTGATGACTTTTCATGCCGCTATTAATGATTTTGTACAAATCATTGACTTCGACTTTTTCGGTACGAGTGGTTTGCATTGCTACGCGTATTACACTGGCTAATTCACGCACGTTGCCGGGCCACTTTTGCTCTGCCAAAAATTCAAGTGCTGACGGAGATAAAAACTTAGTTTCCGAGTAATCTTCATTATGCTTTTGGATATAAAACTCAGCAATATTCGGCACATCTTCCTGCCTTTGAGCCAAATTAGGCATATTGATTTCACATTCGCGTAATCGGTGATAAAGCTGCTCTCTAAATCGTGATTCTCGCATTGCAAGAACCAAATCCTTATCGGTAGCCGAAATGAAACGAATATCAACTTCTTCGCTATTGACGGAGCCAACTTTGCGGACTACTTTTTCTTCGATTGGAATAAATAAATTTGATTGCAAATCCAAAGTCATTTCGCCGATTTCATCTAAAAACAAAGTGCCTTTGTTAGCTTCGTGGAATAAGCCCCGCTTTGTATCCGTAGCACCTGAAAATGACCCTTTGATATGACCAAAAAGCTCGCTTTGGAATAATTCTCGTGGAATATTTGGGATGTCAACGGTAATAAAAGGATGCTTGCCGCGACGACTGATAGCATGAATGGCTTTAGCAGCGAGTTTTTTCCCTGTTCCGGTTTCACCTGTGATCAACACATTCAAATCCGTTCTGCCATAGCGAATAATACTGTCGCCCACGTCCAAAAGTGCCTTGCTCCGACCCATTAAGCCATGAGTTTCCAGAAAGCGTCTGATTTCCTCTATTTCAGGGGCTGATTCGGTATAAATGCTGCTTTGCAAAACTTGTTTGATTTGTTCTTTGCTTATTGTACTTTTTTCGATAAAATTCACGGCGCCCAGCTTAGTAGCTCTCACAGCCGATTCTATCGTGCCTTTTCCGGAAATCATAACTACCGGAATATATGGATGATTACGTCGAAAGATTTCGAGTAAGTCAAGTCCGTCGTACTGTTCGTCGGGACCAAACTCAATGTCGAGCAATATCAAACTGATTTGCTTGAAAAACCGCTCAACTCTGCTAATTGCATCTGTAGGATTGGAAACTACCTGAGTCTGAAATCCGTTAGATTCGACTATTTCGGCTATTGTCGTTGCAAAATCAACATTATCATCTACAATTAATACTCTCATTTTAGTTCGTACTTTTGTTTACAGTAATAAATTCTTCCAATCTTTTATATATTGCTTTGAAATCTCGGTTGCCTAAATTGCTATGATTCGGATTCCACAATGCTCTAAATTTATAATTCATACCCGGATTGGTATATTCGATAAAATGATTCGTATCAGCCGGAACATACATTGATTGGTTTCGTAACATAACATTCATCAAATCCGAATAAAAACGGCAAAATGCTTCAGCATCTTGGATAGTTGCAATTAACTCTCCTTCCACAATATTGCTTTGAGTGGCGCCTTTATGAATTTTTCTGTCGCTTGTCAAAGTGTAATTATTTCCATTCATATCGCCTTTGATGATTTTGCCCCAATGAATCTTAAAATCCCTGTCTTTATCACCCAAGCAATCAGTACTTTTCGGTGTAGAACTGCAAGAAATGAGAATCGTAAATATTGATAGCAACAGTATTTTCATCATAATTTAAACTCCATATTTTGAAACGAAATCATCAAATCTTCCAATACATTTTTCCTTGCCAATTAGCTGCATAGTGTCGAACATACCTGCACCGTTTGGCTTTCCAGTCAAAATCAATCTCAGCGGGTGAATTATTTCGCCCATCTTTTTATTTGACGTTTTAGAATATTCTTTCGTAACAGCCGCAATTTCATCGTGCGAAAAGCTGTCCAGATTGCGGTAAATTTCAATCAAAGGTAAAATCAGACTTTGAGTTTCCGAATTCCAATGTTTAGCAAGGTACTCGCTATCAATTGGGTAATCATCAGCAAACATGTAACTTGCAAAAGTCGGGATTTCGCTCACGAAAATCACCCGTTCGCGGAATAAATGTGCAATCGCCGCAGTTTTTGTGCTATCTTCGGACTTAAATCCATGCTTAGCCAATTCGGTTTCGAGCATGCCGCCGAGCGATTCAGCGGGTAAATCTTTCAAATATTGTTGCTGCATCCAATCCAATTTTGCAGTATCGAAAACAGCGCCACCCTTGTTCACTTTTTCGAGATTGAATAAGCCGATTAGCTCCTCAATTTCGTAAATTTCTCGGTCTGCGGTCGGATTCCAACCCAATAGAGCAATGAAATTGACAAATGCATCACGGAGATAGCCTTTTTCGCGGAAATCTTCCACTGCGACCGAGCCTTGCCTTTTGCTGAGTTTGCTCTTATCGTGATTGAGCAAAAGTGGCAAATGTGCAAATTGAGGCGATTGCCAACCGAAAAACTCGTACAACAAGACATGCTTCGGCGTTGATGGCAACCATTCTTCGCCACGAATGACGTGTGTAATGCCCATTGTGTAATCATCAACCACGTTAGCAAGATGATAAGTCGGGAAACCGTCTGATTTGAGCAAGATTTGGTCATCAATATCATTCGTATTGACGGAAACATCGCCACGAATTAAATCTTGGAAGCGAACTTCGTGATTTTCGGGGACATTGAGACGCACGACATATTCTGCACCACTTTCGAGCAGTTCTTTAGTCTTTTCCGGTCCTAAAGTGAACTGATGTTTCATTACTTTGCGGTCGTACTTTGTGTCGAAGGAATCAGTTTTGCTTTCGCGCATCGCAGCAATCTCATCTTGAGTATCGAACGCATAATAAGCATGACCGCTACCAATCAACTCCGCGACGTATTTTTGGTAAATCGCCAAACGTTCGGATTGGACATAAGGACCGAACTCGCCACCTATATCAGGACCTTCGTCATATTCGACGCCTGCCCATTTGAGCGAATCAATCAACATTTCGGTGGCATTTTCCACCAAACGCGTCCTGTCGGTATCTTCAATTCTCAAAATCATCGCACCGCCATACTTACGTGCAAACAAATAGTTGTACAATGCCGTACGCAAGCCGCCAACGTGCAAGTAGCCCGTAGGTGATGGTGCAAATCTAACTCTAACTTTCATCAATTTTAATTTTCTTAATTTTACATTTTAACGAATACGCAAAATAACTAAATTTTTCCACATTTCTAATGAAGTCAATCAGATTAGGGTGAATTTTGGCAAGGCTAATTTTCGATTTGCCACATCAATTCTTAAATTCCCCTCTTGAGGGGTGTCTGCGAAGCAGACGGGGTGGAATGCACTTTTAAGAAAATTTGCTTTTATCGTAGCATTTTTGTATGTTTGCATGTGGGATTAAAATATTTCTGATGATAGGCTTGAAAATTCAAAATTTGAAAGATGGAACAACGAACATACATAGATACTTCAGTTTTCGGGGATACTTTGAGGAAGAGTACTCATAGATTATCTTATCTACGAGATACTCCTGTGTTAACTACTTTTTTGCCACTATTCAATAGAGGATATCAAAATGGCTTTATTTAAAAACCATAGCTTGAAGCATTCAAAATTACTGAAAGCTTTTGCTTTAATAATTGTAATTTTGAATATCAATTATATGATTGCGCAAGATGAAATTGATAACAGTACTTATGATGATGAAGTGCACAGAATAAAGGAATTAATCCTTGATTACGATTTGAAGCACAAATCTCGTTTAATTAAATTACTAAAAAGATCGTTTAGAAAAATTGATTTTGACACTTCGAATATTATTTTGATTCCCCGTTTATTATTTAATGATACAGCTAAATATCTAACGGGAGAAGTTGTTTATAAGCGTTTAAATTTAAACCCTTCTTATTCTAATTCCGGAGATATTATTTTGCATCTCGATTCTGATAGACCAAATAATTATATGCGGATTGATTTAATAAAAAAAGACCATTATTGGACAAAAGAGATAGAATATAGTAATAATAATAAAAAACCCCCAAGTAATTCCAGATTTTCAATTAATCCTAATGATTATTGGTTTTATGTTAGTCAACATCCTGATTTAGATAAATTTTCCAAAATTTTTAGATTTTATAAAAATTTAACTACTTTTTGTCTATCTGGAATTAGTAGTTCCGGTGGTTATATTGTTGGAGGACCTGATATAACCGCATATTTCATATTTGAAAATCAGATATATGAACAAGAATTTTTATTTTTCAGAGATATTAATTATGAGTTTGATAAAATTAGCGCTCTTGATACCAGTATAACTAATAAGCATAATTTAGAGAATATTTTAAAAGAAACGTTGTATTATAAACACCAAAAGTGAAAATGAATAAAAAGGATACATTCCCGTCCCGTCAGGTGTTACACCTGACGGAAGGCATCTATCTCATCCTGAAATACGTTGTCGTAACACCCTTAAACAAAATTGTAGGGACAGAACAGCGTTCTGTCTAAATAGCTTCTACTCCAAAGGGGTTAAATATCTATAACAATTAGACGTACGAGCATCTTCGCCTTACCCCGAAGGGGTTAAATCTACATATAATCGTTTTCGCGATATACAAATCTCCCCTATACTTTTGTTATAGATATTCAATCCCTTCAGGATTGTTGAATATTTCGCAATTTCTTCCCCCGCATTTCATACGGGGCTATTTACATTTAATCCCTTACGGGATTTTTCACAATGATTATAATCTGTCCATCTTGTAATCTTGATAATCCTGTTCAAGATAGACAGAACGTTGTTGCGGTCCCTACAAAATCCGTCGGGGTGAGGTTTCTTAGTTTCTCCACGAATGAATTCTTGGGCTTTTTTTTGGACAGAACGCTGTTGCGGTCCCTACATTTAAGATGTGCCACACCTGCCAAGTGTGGCACATCTACGTAATGCAACAAATATTCGTCTATATTTCTTACGGTTGATTCTTGTACAAGAAGATTTCTTTTTCTACAATCGAGGCGGAACCGAACACGCCGTAGCCGCCTTTGATGCTGTTTAGGAGCGGGTCGGTGGCAGTTGATTGGGTAAAGAAGACGTTCTTGAACCAATTTAGCATGTTCGGGTCGGGATTGAACATCGCAATTGTTTGCAGCCCGAACCACTTGAATGCAAACCATACTGCCGCAGTTTCTGTGTTGCCGATTAATCCCCAATTTGTAACATTTTTATATGTAAAATCGAAGTCTTTGTTTTTGCTCAAAAAGTTGTAGCAACGGCGATTCGGCTCGTCTGTAGCCGGAGTTAGGTATTTGCCATAATTTAATGTATCTAAGTGCTTTGTGCGAACCAAGAAATAATTTACGCTATCAACCTTAGTCCACGAAATCTTGAGCGAATCCACTGATTCCAATTTCAAAGTGTCCTGAGGGTAATATAATGGTGTTT
The DNA here is from genome assembly GCA_023957315.1 of Candidatus Kapaibacterium sp. Taxonomy (NCBI): domain Bacteria; kingdom Pseudomonadati; phylum Bacteroidota; class Eximiradiia; order Eximiradiales; family Kapaibacteriaceae (SeqCode); genus Kapaibacterium (SeqCode); species Kapaibacterium sp. (SeqCode). The sequence goes on along the minus strand of JAMLHE010000023.1, from coordinate 8,389 downwards.
TGGGCTCGTCAATCCATGCAAATGTTTTAGGCGTTTTGGTGGATGAGGTTATTATTTTGCCGTCCGTAGTCGTAATTTTTAACTCATACAAAGTCTCTGCTTTGACAGTGTCGTCCAAATCGGGATAGTAATAGCCCGGAGTTTCGCCATCTTGATATTCGAGCGTAATAGTTTTGTTATCGTAAGTAAGCTGCACCACTGCATCTTTAATCAATCCGCTCTCCGGATTGTATTTTTCGGAAATAGATTGAGTATTTTTTAGAATTATTCCCCGAATCGGCTCTCCTACAATTAAATATCCTTCTACATATTTTTCCTGAATATAATCAGTCGGTGCAGGGTCTTCGCATGATGCAATAATTGATATAAATCCGATTAATATTGCAATTTTGAGATAATTATTTAAATTTTTCATTGTTTTTTCTCCTAATTAAAATTTTAATTCAAATGAAAATGTCGGGATAATCGGCAATAATTTAATATCTTCTACAACTGTCTCGTCGCCTTCGGTGTCGTATATTCTCATCAAAATATCTCTTCGATTATATACATTGTATATATCAAAATTAATTTTAAATGGTAATTTGAACAAAGTAGTAACATAGCTTGCGTTTAGATTTAATTGGTGCGAATTCGGCATACGCAATCCGTAGCGTTGTGATGGGATAACTTTTCCCCATCCGTGATTGTCGCCCGGCATACCTGTTTGGAATCGTGAAGTTGCCCCTGTGTATGATTGTCCGCTTTGGTACATAAATGTTGCACCTACATTCCATTTTTCGTTAATTTGATATTGAGCAACGATTTTCAAGTCGTGGCGACGGTCATATTTGGGTCTGAATTCTTCACCATTATTTATACTGTCGAATTTCGCATAAACCCATCCTAAGCCATAGCCTATCCATCCGGCTAATTTGCCGAATTGCTTTTGGAGGAAAATTTCTCCGCCGTATGAATACCCTACGCCTGAAAAGAATATATCTTTGACATCTGTACCTTCAAGTGTTGTTTTATTAACTTCGCTGATATTTTCCAAATCCTTGTAGTAAAAGTCAACGTTCAAGTTGTAATCGGGAATTGGCTCTGTCTCGAAGCTAAGTATATAATGATATGCCTTGCTTGGGTCAACAGTTTTATCGGTAGGAACCCAAGTGTCGAATATCGAAAAGTTTTCGTCTCCTGCCAATCTCAAGTATTGGTGAAATATACCCCAAGATGCTTTGACGGCATATTTGTCTGTAATTTGGTATCGTAATGCAATTCTTGGGTCGAAAAGTGAATGCTCCGAATAATCCCAAAAATTCCATCTCAAACCGGTTTGGAGCGAGAACAGTTCGGTGATTTTATAGTTGATTTGCGCAAAAGCACTATAAACCCAATCGTGATAGAGCATATTCATTATGCTGCCGTCGTTGGTGCCCTCTTCGATTTCGCTATCATCACCACTAAAATTACGAGTATATTTGAAAATGTAATTCGTCACATCAATTCCTGTAACGGCTGTCAAATTATCGGAGACAAACCATTCTAATTTTGTTTTGAAAGAATAATCCGTTATCGAATTATTCATCGTAACTACATAACCCGATGCTTCTTGTCTGAAACCTTGGCTATAATAGCTCGAAGTCACATTGTTTACCATGAACAAATTATCGGCAAGTATTCTTGTCCATCTCATCGAACCCGCTTTGTTGCCCATAAATAAATTCATAGTCACGCCACTTGCATCAAAATCGAAATTATCATCGCTCAAGAATCCGCTTAGGAATACTTTGTCGTTATCACCGAAATCTTGTGTTACTTTTGCGTTGAGGTCGTAGAATCCAAAATCGGGAATCGGGTTTTCGGGGTCAGTGTCTATCATTCCTTTTATGAGGTCAAAATATGTGCGACGACCGCTAATGAACCATGAACCATTGCCCAGAGGACCTTCGAGAGCAAGTTTAGAAGAAATAATACCTGCTGAAAGCATCCCTTCGAATTCATTCCGATTTCCGTCTTTTTGAGTGATATTCAATACTGAGGACAAACGACTCCCGTATTCTGCCGGATAGCCACCTTTGATTAGCTCTACATCTTTGATTGCATCGGAGTTGAATGTAGAAATAAATCCAAACAAGTGCGAAGGATTATACACTGTAGAACCATCTAATAGCACAAGGTTTTGGTCCGGCGAACCACCACGAATGTACAATCCGCTGGACATTTGCGATGACGTCAATACACCGGGTAACATCTGAATAGTTCTGAACACATCAGATTCTCCGCCGATGCGAATTTCTTTGATTTGTTGAATCGGGATATTGACTTTGCTAATCGAAATTTGCCGCGTTTCGACATCGCGGTCCGCAATCACAGAAATTTCTTCCGTTGTGATATTGAGTCCTGTCAGCATTATATCTTTTCTCACACTAATGCCCTTTGTCAAGGTGATTTTCTCCTCATAAGGAGTATAACCAACAGATGTAACGCGTAAAGTGTATTCACCGGCAATTATCGGGCTTATGGAATAGTAGCCCAATTTGTTAGTGTATGCTCCCTTCTTTGAGTCTTTCAACACTACTGTAGCGCCGATGAGAGTTTCGCCGCTTCGTTCGTCTTTCACATATCCACTAATTGCTGCTTCATCGCCGAGCAGCACCGCTATGTCTTGGCTCATTACATTATTTTGAGCCGCTATCATGATTACTAATGCAGACATGAACATTAATAATGACTTAAACTTTGAGTTTTTTAAAATCTTTATCATAACCACTTTCGTAAGGTAAATAAAAAATCATATCCTAATACGTAGAGATTTTTAAAAAGTTATACTTTTTTTTTTAGATACTATTTAAATTAAAAATTTTAGTAGATTTGCATATTGAAATATGTTTTAATACAATTTAAGTTTGCAAATGGGAAAGAAAGATTATTTGAATGAATTTGACGACAAAGCAGTAAACAAAGATGTGAATAAGATAATCATGGTTGTTTCTCTATTAGTCTTAGTAGCAGCTACAATCATGATATACATTTACATATCCTTCGACGACCCCGTTGAATCGGAAACTGTACTAACGGATGAAGTAAGAAGCAAAGCGAAATTTATGGATTCGTTGCGGCAAGGTGTGCAAAAAGAAGCTCTGCCTGAGAAATATGACGAAGATGAAATCCGAATTGTAGTGAGCGAAGAGATGCTATACGAGAGAGCCACTCGTAAAAAAGATGATGTTTCGGCTGTGAAATACACTATTTCTTATGATGTGGATTTACAATCAGTCGTGGACAAAGTGTCATTCGTATTGAGCAAACTTAGCTTACCGGTGCAGAAATCCGAAACTGAAAGTACAGTTACATTCGCTACTGATTATCATGATGCTTTCAACAAGACCCCGAAGTCTGCTGTTAGATTCAAATATCAAGTTGAAATCGATAAAGCATCACCACGAAATGTGAGAATGCTTTATTACTACCACAAAAACGATAATCCACCAAATGGTGGCTTGACAGATGCAAATGATTACTTTAACAAAACATTTGTAGCAAAAATCAAAGAAGCCTTTTAGCTCAATTCGATTTTTCGCATTTGCTTCGATACCAATTTCGCAAATTTGGAATCGTCCATTATAATAAGTAAATAATTACGAGCGGCAACAAATATGAAAATAATATCAGTAATCGGCGGCACAGGACTTATCGGCACACGTTTAGTAGAATCACTCTTAAGCTCAGGCTATGGCGTCAGGCTTTTTGTTCGCTCACTTGTATCCGCACGAAGTAAATTTGATGATAGAGTTGAAATTTTAGAATGGAAACATGATGTAGCGTATCTCGCCGCTTTGCTGAGTGGAAATTTCGGGATAATCAATTTAGCCGGAGCATCGCTTGCCGATGCTAAATGGACGGAAGAGTATAAAAAAGAAATCATTCAAAGCCGAACTCAAACGACAAGTTTGATTGTAAATGCAATTGAAATGGCACCCGAGACTCCCCAAATTTTGATTAATGCATCAGCAATCGGGATTTACGGCTCACAAGGGGCGAACTTTTTGACTGAGCGAAGTGATACCGGCAATGATTTTTTAGCCCAAGTATGCAAAGCGTGGGAGCATGAAGCGTTGAAGGCTCAAAGCAAAACCCGAGTTGTCGTCCTCAGAATTGGTATTGTGCTATCTTCCAAAGGTGGAGCTTTAGAAAAATTACTACTACCGTTCAGACTATATGTCGGCGGTGCTCTTGGCGATGGCAAGCAGTATTGGTCATGGATTCATATTGATGACCTCGTGGCGATGTTTTCTTATGCACTGATAAACGACACTATGACAGGCGTTTATAATGCGGTGGCTCCGAATCCGGTCAAAGTGGACGAATTCGCCAAAATTTTAGGTAAAGTAATGGGCAAACCGTCACTCTTCAAAGTGCCCGAATTCGTTCTTAAAGCACTTTTAGGCGAATCTGCAGAAATGGTTCTCTCGTCGCAAAACGTCTCGGCGCACAAGATTTTAGACAAAGGCTTTTTGTTCAAATTCCCTGCATTAGAAGAGTCGCTCAGAGATTTGCTCAAAAACTCCCGATAAAGTGATTTATAATCCCCGGAAACAGTATAATCATCATTATAACTCCTGTGAGAGCACCGTAAAAGTGGGCATCATGATTGATGTTGTCGTTTGCTCTTTTGGCTGCAAAATAAATCCATAGCAAGTATAGCATCCCAAAAATCCATGCAGGTATTGGTATCGGTATCGGAAATATCATTATACCGGCATTGGGCATCAACATTATCGAAGCAAAGAGAATTCCCGATATTGCCCCGGAAGCCCCAACGCTGCCATAACTATAATTATCTTTGTGCTTGATGACTGTCGGGATTGAACTTAGTACCAAACTAACTATGTAGATTATCAAAAAATTGACCGAACCTATCATTTGCTCTAATTTGAAGCCAAAGAAATAGAAAGTCAACATGTTGAATAGCAAGTGCATCAAATCAGCATGTAGAAATCCGGACGTTATGAGAAGATAAAATTTCTTTTCGTGTACAACTTTCGGAGGACTCAGCACCCAAGAGTAATACAACTTGTTGTTTTTGTATAAAGTATATAAACTGATTAAGACTGTGACAGCAAATATTACTATTGCAACCGGAGAATTTCCTATATCCATAAACTTTTACTCATCTAATACGTATTTAACATAACTGTGTAAACTTTTTAAATTGATTTTTATTGACACATTTGGGAACTTATTTTTGTATTTTCGTGTAAGTTTGTTTTGATATGAAGTTTTAATGAGACTAATTTTACTTATGGTTTTGATGGTTTTTGCTTCGAGCACAATGCTGCATTCGGAACAGGTAGCCTATACGCTGAAGGACAATAGCCTCAAAGTTTCACTCACAGACCTCTATACAAACTGTTGCTCTGCTTATATTGGCGATTACTCAATCAATCAAACAGAGAACACCATAAGAATTGTAATCACAGATACTTCAAATCAGCGTTGCAGATGTATGTGCAACATTGACTTAGAATACACAGTCGCAAGTATCCAAAAGGGCAAATATAAAGTCTTCGTCTATCTTGACGAACTCAAAAAGTATGGTTATCCGAAAGATATTAGGCGATTGATTTCCAAACACGACATAGAATTCGCCAAAGAATGTTTGGAAGAAGAATTGCAAGGAAAACTCAAACAAAGCGTATGCAAAACCACAAATAGTGTCATTAGCCGTAGCGAAATGAAATCTGAAATAGAAGTATTCCCCAATCCGTCTAATTCAATGGTAACGATACGTTTTTATTTGAAAGAGCGTAACGATGTTGAAATAAAAATACTGAACTTCTTGGGGAAAGATTTGATGACAATGGATTACAAAGGATTGCCCGAAGGAGTCAATACAGTTTCATTTAGTGCCGGCGATTTGCCATCAGGAATGTATCTCGGCAAATTGATGACAAAAAGTGGAAATGTCAGTTCATTTAAAGTTGTTTGGTCGAAATAAATCATGAAAATACTTCTTATCTTAGGCTTAATATTAAGCTTCTTTCTATTGCTTTTCGGGCTTGGCATCAGATTCATAAAAGGGATGCTGAAGCCGTTTACAGGATTTGGTAATCCTAAACAAGCTCGTACAGACAAAAGCAAAGAAATAATCTACCAAAAAGACGACATCGTGATTATGAAAGGCGATGCCGACAACTCTACCAAAAGTTGAATCAATCGCTCCAGGAATATGCTTTTGAATGCCATTGTACACGAACAAATTTTGCTTTCGCCTTATGCTTTACGCGAAGACATAATCGTAAACCAATTTTAAACCAAGCAAATTTCAAAAAAATACCTCATAAGTTAGAAATTAAGAAAATATTTTTATTATTTTTTTTTCCAAAATATTAATAAAATTCTGTTATAAGTGTTAAACTATCTCTTGGATATTTTTCGCTTTTATACGATGCTATCCATGAAGCATTTAGTGAATGTAATTAATAGCATGAATTTTATTACAATGCAAATTATTTATAATCATATAAACCATAGGTGAATCAAAGCGAGACAGCTATTAATAGCAAAATATTATTATGCAGTTTTATTCTTCAGGTGATAATTCATACGAAACTAAAATGTTTGCAAGCCTAATAATTTTATTAAGTGATTATTTTTGATTAACATTGGTTCATTAATCTTGATAATGACCATGGACACTAACAAAAAAAAATATAAAATAAATCAAAAAAAAATGTAACAAATCAAATTTTCACTTGTTATTTGTATATAGAAAGAGTACTGAAATTTAAAAACATTTCATATTTATTGTCATATTAAGATTGGAGGATTTATGAAAACCAAAATTACCCTATTGATAATCATGGGTTTATTTCTTGCAGGATTTATTCATAATAGTGCAGTCGCACAAGACGATTTGGTAGATTCGTTTAAAGAGAATCTGCCACAATTATTAAATTCGAACAATGCAGGTACATTATTCTGGATTACGTTTCATCCATGTTACGAGGATTCAGGTCCCAATAATGCCTTACGTATTTATGTGTCATCCGCCGTTGCTACAACAGTAACTTTAGAAATACCCGGATTGGCTATTATGAGACAAAAAGTCACTATTCCAAATGACGTTATTGAGTTTCCTCTGCCTGTAGCAGAAGGTCAAGCGTATTCTAAGGGTGGTCAAATGTCAGGACCCCCTCTACCAGCTCAGGTATGGGAAGGTAGAGCAATCAAGATTAGTGCAGACTATCCGATTATTGTCTATGGTGTTACTCGTTTCCGATATACATCTGACGGTTATTTAGCACTACCCGCGAGTTCGTTGGGGAAAAAATATCAGGTTGCTTCTTATGAAGACCCTACTAATAATACTAATCAATACTTTCCATCATTTACAAGTATTGTAGGTGTTTATGATAATACCAAAGTAACATTTCGTCTTGGTGGTTTCGAGAACGCGCGGGTTCCACTTTTAGATGGTTCTGAACTCAGAGCAAATGAAGTAATGAGAACTACAATAAACGAAGGTGACATTTGGTTGATACCGGGTATTGGAGCTTTCAACGACCTAACCGGCAGTACAATTAATGCTACAAAACCTGTTAACGTACTCTCCGGAAGTTTCTGCGCCTATATCCCATCATTTACACCGGCTTGCGACTTTATTATTGAACAAGAATTGCCCGAAAATGTTTGGGGTAAAAAGTACCACGTCACACCAATTCAAGGCAGAAAAAAATATACTATTATCAAAATCTTTGCTAAAAAACCTATGACGCAGTACTTTTTCGATGGATTACCTTCCGGTACAATTCAAAGTGCAGGTGGTCTGAGAGAAAGAGGTTGGATGGAAACTCGTGCAGGAGCTGATGACAATCCGCGTCCCGTTGTAGTTTCATCTAAAGAAGCTATCAACGTTGTGCAATTCAATCCGGGACAAAATGATGATGGCATTGAAAATGACCCCTTCCAATTGCAACTTTCACCTCTGCAACAATATCAAACAGAAATCGTATTCAACACCCCAGGTATTCGTGGTGGGTTTGGTTTTAAAGATAATTTTATCAATATTGCATACAAGGCTACTATTGATGGCGGACTTCCACAAGATATGGAAATAGCAGAAGTTATTGACGGACAATTCAGATGGATTCCTCTCGAAGCATTTTCCGGCAATCCGGGAACTCCTTTCAATGATTTTGATGAAGACGGAAGAAGGTATTATTCAAAAACCATCAGATTGTTATATGACGGTGTTTACAAACTACGTGCAAATGACCCATTCGTAGCTTATGCTTATGGTTATGACTGGTATGACTCATATGGTTTCCCGACTTCAGTCGCAACTGCTGACTTGGAAACACCCGATACTTTAGCACCTTATGTTACTTTCATGCAGGACTGT
>JAMLHE010000022.1 GCA_023957315.1 Candidatus Kapaibacterium sp. | reverse complement strand
TGGATTATGACATCTCTGCTATTTTTGTGCTTCTCTCGATGTATTCAATCGCAGTCTCTTCGTTTTCTTCGATTGCCATTTCAACTGCTCTTTTAGCAATTTCCAAAAGATGCTCGGATTGCTTTTTGAGCTTGAAGCTTTCATTGATATGTTTTTTAATAACCTCTTGAGTTGCCAAGTCCACCAAAGGAATTGGGATTCGCTCTAACTCATTTTTACTTATAGCCGTAAGTATTGTGCCTGAACAACCCTTTTTCATAAGATTTTGAATTGGTCTGGATTTGAATAAAACTAACAAAGTTTCCGGATTAATCATTTTACTATTTACAACATAGAAACCTGTTGAGCAAATCGCATTATTATATTCTGGAGTTACTAATGCACAACTCTCTAAAGAACCTTCAATAGAAGAAATTATAACATCATTGGTATTGACTTTCAGTCTTGCCCTTGTTGGAAGTAATTTCCCTAACTCAAGAGTGCAACCAGTTATTTCACCAGCTTTTCCGATATTAGATAATTCAATGTATTTATATTCAATATTATCTTTTGGAGTGAATTTTTCGTTTTTTAAAATGCATACTGTTGCAAACGAATCATACCCCTTTGAATATGAAGATACTAAAGAATGATAATTTTCATATTTCTTCTGATAATACTCCGCATCTAACCGACCGGAGCTTCCAAATGATTCTGAAAAACTTTTTATGTTTATAGGTTCTTGGCTGGGTTCAAAATCATTTAAACCAAGTGTTTTGAGTAATATTAGTTCTGCTCGGATGTACCTTTCAAGAGAATCGTCTCGATTGATGTTTGCTGTTTTTACAAGGATATTTATCTCTCTCTGAAACAAACTTGAGAGATTAGCAATTCTTATGGTTCTTATTTTGTAAATGAAGAGATTCAATTGCACATTGCCGGTGCTTTCTCTCCAAGTTTGAAATCTACCATATTTAGTAAGTAAAAAAGTTGAAATATAGTTAGGTAAAAATTCTTCATTACATCTTATAATTCCAACATGCCTATCGGAGTTTGCAGGCAAGATATTTTTCGTCACAACGGCGCAATTCCCAATTGTGCCAACAGTTGAGAGAATAATATCATTTTCCTTTAGTGCTGTTCGCGGGTTTTTAGAATGTGCAATTTCAGAAATAAAAACATCACGCGATGTATCAAAGTAATTTTCTCTTGGCGAAGTAGCTGAAATTAGTTTCACGTTGCTTTTTTCGCAATAATCTATTGAAGAATGGATCCCATCTGTAACGTAAGCAAAATCATTTATTAGCTTATATCCAACCTCTTTAATCTTTTCAAGATAAAATAAATTTGATTTTAAAAAATATTCAGAGTCAATTCTAAAGTCTATGTTGTCATATAAAAAGTCTGATAATCTAAATTCAACAGCTTCGAGCCCTTCCATTAAAACCTTGTATTTGGCTTCATTGAAGGGCTGTTTCAAAAAAAACTTAGTTGTTCTTTTTTGGCAAATTCTGCGAAAGCTTCAGCAATGCCGTCCTGGGTTAGCCCATCATGGTTGAAAAGGTCGTGTTTTACTATCAAATGCCCGTGCGAATCGAGTACCGGCTGCCCTAAACTGTCTTTGATGTATATCTTATCTCCACTATTATCTTTGCTTGGCTCTTGCATAGTCGCGAAAAAGATTGAATAATCTTCAACTTTAGGGCATAGTGGTCCCAACTTGGGATTGTCGTTCCATTTCTGAACAAATAGGACACTCGTTTTTGTGCCAGTATGAGGTTTAAACACATTCCCATGTAATCCTACAACAGCCAAAATCCGGCATTTATCAGCGATGAATTCTCTTATATTTTTATCACTACTGTTGTTAAATCTGCCTTGTGGTAGTACAACAGCCATCCTTCCGCCGGGCTTAAGGAAATCAAGATTCCTTTCGATAAACAGAATGTCCCTACCAACTTTGTTTTGCGTTTTACCATTAGAGTTCTTTCCAAGTTCGTATTTTGAAAGGATGCGGCTTTCTTTAATATCTCCGGCAAAAGGTGGATTTGCCATAAGGATGTCAAAAGTGAAATCTCTATTGCCTTCTTTTGAACTACGAAGTTTTTTTAGTTTTTTCCATCCATCATTATATATGTCCAGCCATTCTTCATCCTTTGTTTTTTCATCCCACCTCTCCCAATCCAAAGTGTTTAGATACAATACGTTTGTTTGTCCGTCTCCCGCTATCAAGTTTAAGGTACGTCCAACTCTCACAGCTTTATCATCAAAATCAATAGCGAATACTTTATTATGAACATAATCAAGTTGTTCCGGATATTTTTCTTCTGTAGTATGCCTCTGACTTTGGATGATGCCTCTTTTGTGAAGTTGCTTTTCCCAAACATCGAAAATTGTATGCACAGGAAACCCACAACTCCCTGCTGCGGTGTCGATAATCGTTTCGTGTTCCTGAGGATTAAGCATTTTCACACACATATCAATTACATATCTCGGTGTAAAGTATTGCCCTTTTTCGCCTTTGCTCGTTTTGTTAATGAGATATTCAAATGCTTCATCAACAACATCAAGATTAGAATTGAAAAGTTTAACATCTTGCAATGAAGATATACAAATTGATAAATGGGATGGTGACAATGATATTTTAGAATCGTCCGTAAAAACACCTTCCCATCTGTCTTTTGCTCTGTCGAATAATGATTGAATTTTCGCTTTCAATTCTGTTTCAGTATCACCATAATTTCTGAATTCAAGATGTCTTGATTTATTTCTACCACCTTCCATTTCATCGTACAGCTTTGCAAATATTAACTTGAACAATTCTTCAAATACATCCACACCTGCATTTGCCAAAACTTCATCTTCCATTTCAAGTATGAGGTCTTTCAGTGATTTTTTCTCGGTAACCAATTTGTCCTTGGCAATCAAATCTGCAATTGTCCATCTTTCTTCTAAGATATCAGAAAGCTTTTGATTTGCACGAGGTATGATTGGAATATCTTCGAAATAATTAGGGTCTTTGCGATGATAGAATGAAATCGAATCTCCATTTGTCCATATTCCAATTGGCGCCCCGGTTGCATTGCAGTATGATTTGAGTTGCTCTTTACCGTCTTTGAGTTTTGGTTTCTTTAACTCGACCATTATAAAAGGCGTAGTAGTCTGGTCTTTATCAAAGATAACAATGTCCGCTCGTTTTTTCTCTCTTCCGAATGAAACTGCATATTCAATCGCCATACGCGAAAGTGGATAACCAAAGTCCTCATGCAAAACCTTCACGTAAAGTTGACGAATAGCCTCTTCAGGATTTAGCCTTATTTCCTTGTTTCTGATTAAACAAGAGGTATATAAGACAACCTTGCCTTTGCTCTCCCGTGCTATTATGCTTTCTTCAAAAGCTTTTATCTTTTCAATGCTGAACTGGGTCAGCTTGTATTCGGTGTCTCTTAAAATCTGTACTAAGTTCATATCTTTACCATTATGTGAAATAACCAAAATAACAAGGTTGTTCCAAGAAAGGAAAAAACTCGTAGCAATAAAAGTACAACATATCGGATTACTATACAAATTTATTTGAAAAGAGAAACGGAGGGATTATAGAATTTAGACTTATTCGCGTGCAAAATGCGTGCAAAATCAAGTCTCAAAAATTGCCAAATGTGAACAAATACCTCTGTTGAATCGCTGATAATCAGCACCCTTTCTATACGGTAAGTGTCCTGCCGGGGTCACAAAGGGAAGCCCGCTTTTGCAGCGGGCTTTTTTCGTTTCAATTTATCACTTTGTAGGGATAGAACAGCGTTCTGTCCTAATGTCTCGGGTCTTTCTGAAACGAAGACGAAGAATCAAGTTTTCATGAAAGGCATGGATTCTTCACTTCGTTCAGAATGACAAACAAATTTTATTGGTCATTCAGTGCCGAAGGCGAAGAATCAAGTTTTCGATAAATACATGGATTCTTCACATTCGTTCAGAATGACAAACTTGTAAATTTTACACCATTCCCTGAGATAAATTTCGTGTTTATGTGTTATATATATTATAGAGTGTTGTAGATTTGAAAAAAGTTTGTAAAAGGTATTGAAAAATGAAAACGATTTTTACTTTTATAGTTATACTGAGCATGAGTTTTGCCTTGGTTGCTGCCGAACCACCATATTCGTACAATCAGCTGAAGTATGAACTTCAGAATTTGCATTTCGTAAATGATAGCACCGGATGGATTTTTAATGCTGAGGAATATAATGCTGAATTATTAAAAACTACTGATGGCGGCAACAATTGGTTCGTTCAGATCAAATTTGAAGATTATATGATTTATAGCATCTTATCAGGCAAGTTTTTTGATGAAAACAATGGCTTTTTTATTTTCAATACAGGTTATAGCGAATATGTAATGTATTCAACTGAAGATGGTGGCGATACTTGGAGCGAAATCACTCTCCCATCAACAAAAAAAATCAACTCAATTCACTTTTTTAATGAAGATATTTTCTGGTTGAGCCAAGCCGGGCTTTATAAAACTATTGACCGCGGCAAAACTTGGCACTTAACTCATGACAATTCATACGAATTCAATGCTCTGCAATTTTTTGGACTCATGGATGGATGGGCATTAGATAAATTTTCACTTATTACAACCACTGATGCCGGGCTTACGTGGAACAAAACTAAGCATACATTTTGGAAAATTCAATTAATTGACGGTAATATCGGATATGGCGCAAAAGAGGATAGTCTTTTCAAAACCGACGATTTTGGTGCAACTTGGAAATTTGTCAATAAATTCAATTTTGCTTACACATTCAGATTTGTGTCCAAGAATGTTGGATTCAAGATAGCAGATAGTGGTGTAGAAAAAACTGTTGATGGTGGGAAAACTTGGAAATTGTTTTTAAACGAGAAATTTAATTACGAAAATAATTATGAAGTTGCAATGTTGCCAAATCAAGAGTTCATAATTTTATCGAATAGGATGAGTTTAAATCGCACAAATGATAATGGAAAAACTTGGGACATCAAGCATTTTGGTGCACATTCGGGTATTTGGGATATAAAAGGCATTGATGATAAAAGGCTAATTATATGCGGTGAAGATGGGATAATCGGAAGAACTACTAATGGTGGTGATATGTGGGAATTTAGATATGATATAACTCATCACAACTTAAGAAAAATTCAAATTATAAATAATACCGTATATATTCAGGGCGATAGTGCAACTTTTTTGAAATCTACCGACTTCGGAGAGAATTGGCAAAAAATTAAACTTCCTGATGCTTATGTTTATAGAGGTGATTGGTCTTATTATCCAATTAGCGATGGTTTCCATTTTCGAGACGAAAAAAACGGGTGGATTGTCGGTAAAGGTGGCATTGCTTTTAAAACAACAAACGGAGGAGAAAGCTTTGAAGTAATCAAGTTTGATGTAGAAGAATTATACGATGTATTATTTACTGATGAAAACATGGGCTATATGTTAGGTTCGAATGAAGACGATCATTATTTTTATGAAAGAGTATTCTTAACCACTACAAATGGAGGTAAAGATTGGCAATACAACAAAGGTGGTGGCGCTAGATTTGAATACTTCGATAAAGATTATTTATTAATTAGTGGTGGTAGGGGGATTTATAAGTATGATATAAGAAATAAAACATTCGAGTCAATCTATAGTGATTATAGAAGCATTGAAGGTTTTTTTATACTTGATATCAACACAATCTGGGGATGGAGTATGTTTGAAGCAACTTGCACATTTTTTAAAACAACAAACGGCGGGGAAAAATGGAATTTCATAGAAAACGGTTGCAATACGCCTACATCGCTTTATTTTACAGATGAAAATAATGGCTGGATGGTTTACTCTGAATCCGGTGGAATTTACAAAACAAATAATGGCGGATATAGACCTTTAAAAAAACCACAATTAATTTACCCCCCGAATAACACAGTAATACCTTTAGATAGTTTAAAATTGAATTATCGTGTATCTTATAGTAGTATAGAAATTCAAATAGCAAAGGATTCCCTGTTTGTGGATATTTTGTATAATTCAGGAAATTTATATCATGATCATTATATACCAAAATATATGGAATTATACCAAAAGTTTTTCTGGAGGCTCAGGTCTTATGATTCTGATATGCATAATAGTCATTGGATTAATTACAGTACATGGTCTGATATTTGGAGCTTTGAAGTTCGTTGGGCAACAAAAACAAAAGTAAAACTAATAAGTCCGCTTGGAATAGAAACAAAATCTTTAGATTTGATATTGAGTTGGAACCAACTTGATTATGCCAATAAATACCGCGTTCAACTATCATTAGATTCCACTTTTCAAAAGATAAGCTTAGATACGATTACAAGCGTTCATGGCATCTCGAAATCAAAATTTCTGACAATCAATGAAAAATATTTCTGGAGAGTCAAAGCCCTCAATTCCACTGACAGCACCATCTGGTCAGATATTGGCTATTTCAATTCATTAGTACTCAATTCAGTAGATATGAACAATTTTTCAGATTTTTCCATCCACCCCAACCCCGCAACGGAATATATTGAAATAACCGTTGCTATCAACCCTACGGTTAACCGTAGGGTTGATGTAGGTTCAGAAATCAAAATTTTCAATACATTGGGAGAATGCGTTCTTACCGAACCAATTCATCCGATGACCCCCAGTCATCGGATGAATGTAGAATCTCTCCCTCGCGGTGTGTATTACCTCCGCTTCGGCAACCGGGCGCAGGTGTTTGTGAAGATTTAAGCTGTCTTAGATATTGAGACAAAAGTTGCTACTGTACCGTCAGTTGTTCCATAGTTAGTGTATCATCTTTGTTACAACTAACGACTATACTACAGATTTATCCCTATCCGTAAATTATAACAACTGACGGGACATGAGACAATTTCGCTCCGTCAGTTGTAACAACTGACGATACATTAATTCATCCGATGACTCCCAGTTATATGTCCCACAGCTTTATTCAAGTCAATAAATCTGAATATTCCAAGTCATCGGATGAATAAAAGAATTTAAGAGCTTCTTATTCATCATAATCACCAAAATCACAAAAATCACAAAAATCATAGTTCAGACATAAAAATTATTTGCTTTTAAATAAACATTTAATTACTTTAGGGTTAGGAAATTCTTGTTTGTTTTTGAAATACTTGTATAATAATTTTTAACAAAAATTAGAGGTATTTATGAATCAGGTCATTACTGTATTTTTTATGACGATCTTCATATTCACAGTAGGTATAGCAAACGATATCAAGGTTGCAAACCCGATACTGTCAGGTCAGGATATTACCGAAAAATTTGTTTATGTCGAATTTGACATTGAATGGAAGAATTCCTGGAGAAACGACATCAATCACGACGCTGCATGGATATTTGTCAAATATCAGAAAACCGGTTCTGGCGAATGGCATCATGCGAGTTTAAATCCCAAGTCTTCTGCCCACATTGCCGGTTCGGCAGACACGGGCGCAACTATCCAAGCTGTTAGCGACCAAAAAGGGGTCTTTTTCTATCGTACAAATGAAGGCAAAGGTGATTTCGGCTCAAACTCTGTCAAACTAAAGTGGAATTATGGTGACGATTTCATAAAAGATGACATCAAACTTGATGTAATGAGAGTGGCTGTTTTCGCTATTGAAATGTGTTACGTGCCCGAAGGGGATTTTTATTTAGGAGATGGTGCTTCCCCTGCGAGTTTCAGACAATCAGGCGACAATAACCCTGTGCGAATAAGCGATAATCCTGTTGTAGTCAAAGCCGGCGGTGGTGACCAAACCTTAAGAAATATCGGAATTACTGTCAGTGGAACGGAGGGAATAGATTTCAATAATGATGGCACTTTCGACAACCCTCATTATCCAACAGGCTATAAGTCATTCTATTGCATGAAATACGAGATTTCGCAAGAGCAATATGTAGATTTTCTTAACACTCTAACTCGAGTGCAACAAGCTTCGAGAATATCTACAACAATAATGGGACAGACTACGATTACTAATACTTTCGTGATGACGAATTCGACTGCTATGCAGTACCGTAACGCTATAAGGTGCAATTCGGAAGTTGATGCCGATTTGCCGATTGTTTTCTTCTGCGACTACAATCAAAACGGCGAGCCCAATGAAGAATGTGACGGTCAGAACATTGCTTGTAACTATCTGAAATTTCAAGATGGTTTGCATTACGCAGCTTGGGCGGGATTGCGACCTATGACCGAACTTGAATTTGAAAAAGCCTGCAGAGGTCCTCTTACTCCAATTTCCGGTGAATATGCTTGGGGAGACAATGCTCGCTCACAATCAATCAATCCGGGAAATTTGGGTTGTAGCAATGAGAATTTCTTGGGAGGTAATTGTCATTTTGGACATAATAGTGGTAGTTACCAAGGTCCTTTTAGGGTTGGGATTTTTGCAGAAATAAGTGCCGGTGAAAGAGTGAATGCTGGGGCTACTTATTGGGGAATTATGGAAATGAGTGGCAATCTCTGGGAAGCCTGCATATCATTTGGGACTGAAACAGGTAGAAAATTTAAAAATCTTCAAGATTGGCAGTTTGATAACTTAGCCGGTTCGGGAATAAAAGGCGGTTCCTGGGCTTATAATTATATGATGTATGAAAACTACTGGACCATTTCCGGAAGACATATGACCGAAGTAACATACGATAGCAGAAATACTGATATTGGATTCAGATGTGTTAGGTTCGATGATTAGATAAAGCGGGGCTATAATGAAAGCATTAATTTACATTGTCTTAGCCATTTTTGCAAGTTCATTTTTGGCTCATGCTCAATTTGAAGGCGAATATTATGATGGTGCTTCTATGATTCGCCTAACAATTGTTGATGCTGATACATCTGTGATAGCACACAAAGCTGGATTCCGTGGTGATGGCAGCAATTACATCGGTTTCATTCTTAATGGAGCAGATACTTCCATCACACAACGCTCAAGCCGATGCGCTGATGGCAGTTCATATGTTATTTTTTTATTAGCCGGATCTGATACTTCTATTAATTATATGCAATCAAGCCGACGCTCTGATGGGAGTGCATATGTTGTTTTTTTATTAGCCGGATCTGATACTTCAATTAATTATATGCAATCAAGCCGAAGTGGTGATGGACATTCGAGCATTGTATTCGATACTTTGTTTAAATATGCATTAGAAACACCGGTAAATTTAAGAGCTTCATTGATTGAGCAACATAAGATTGTGCTCGAATGGGACGATGTAGCAGGAGTAGATAATTACAAACTATTTCGCTCCTTGGTTCCTGAAGGACCTTATTTGCTGGTTTATACGGGATTAAACAACGAATATTCGGATGCCGGCGAACATTTAAAGTCATTTACGAATTATTATTATCGAATTATCGCGGAAAATACATCAGGAAATTCAGCATTATCGGACATACTTCAAGTCAAGACATTACCTGAATTGCATTCCATCGCTCTGACAACAGGGTGGAATATGATTTCGACATACGTAGAAGCTGAAAATGCTGCAATGGAAGAAGTATTCTCGGAGATAAAAAGTAGCACGGTAATTGTCAAAAACAACGTTGGGCAAATATATTATCCCGAATTCGAAATTAATGACATTGGTGATTGGAACGTGCTGCATGGTTATCAAGTTTATATGTCACAAAACGAAACCTTGTCAATTGTCGGTATGAAAATTATGCCCGAGTTGCAACCAATAACGCTAAATTCCGGTTGGAACATCATTTCCTATTTGCGTGACAATCCAATGAATATCGAAATTGCCCTCGCTTCATTAGTTAGCGAAAACAATCTTATAATTGCCAAAGATAACTTTGGGAACGTCTTCTATCCTGCATTCGAAATCAATATGATAGGCGACATGCTTCCCGGGCAAGGCTACCAAATTTATATATTAGAATCCACGCAGTTGCTTTATCCAAAGAATTGATATTTTCAATCCACACTGAAAAGTCTGAACTATGATTTATTTGATTTGAATGATTTTTATGATTTGTACTTTGTTCCGTCAGGTGTAACACCTGACGGGACAAAAAAATTTTCGGATTGATATTTCGCATCTCCCTCGCGGTGTGTATTACCTACGCTTCGGCAACCGGGCGCAGGTGTTTGTGAAGATTTAATTTTGTAGGGACAGAACAGCGTTCAGTCCAAACATAGCCCATGAATTTATTCGTGGGTAATGATAACATAGATTTTCCTTTTCCACGGTTAAAACCCTGGGCTATCTTTTTAAACTTATTTTTGTGTGAGAAATGTAACTAAACGAACTTTGATTTGTTTATACATATATGAAAAGTACAAATCCAGAATGAAATTTTGATTTGGAAAGTACAAACATACAAACTGGAAATCTGATGTTTAAAATTTGGTATTTAGGGTGAATCCATGAAAAAATTACTATTTTTTTTACCGGGTATTGTTTTAATATCTTTGTTTTTCAATTTCTCTTTATACGGACAAAATGTTCCTTGTTACCCCGAATACCAGTTTTTGTTTTATACAATCCAGACAAACCAGTCCAATCCACCCATTTCGACCGATATGCCCTTGGATGTATTTATCGGGTATTTAGCAATGGATAGTCTTAGTAAATCAATAAGTATCAAAGATTTTAACGATTTTTTATGGCAACAAACATATAATGACACTATCAAAACAATGATGAGATACTTTTACAAAGTAATTGAATATGACCCAACTATATTTTTAAATTTTGAGATGGACGCTTCATTAGGGTTTTTAATAGGTGATTTTATTGAATTTATTGACGGTAGATCGCCATATCCAGTTTTGGACGTTTCTCTTTTGTCTTCATATTTCATCGGTTCGGTTACGGTAACTTTTGTATATAACTATACCGATACAAGTGCTGTATGGGCTAGAACAAAATCGTTAGTTACTGCAAGGATTGACAGCTTAATAAAAGGTGAAACTCCCTTAATTTGTAGAAATAATTTAAGTATCAACCAAACTAATAATAGATGTATTCAATTTGAAATTGCTAAAGAGTGGTTCGGACAAGATACAACGGAATTTTCCATATTACCCGGTCAACAATATTTTATTTTCGGTGATTACAGATATCTGTGTAATGTAGATTCAACAAACTATTATACAATTTTGCCTTTAGGAAGACCCGGGAGAAGAGTTTATCCGATAATTGAGAACAATTTGATAGATTTGGATAATGAGTTAGGATTTGGTGTAAATGTAAACATTAATGATTTTTACAACAATATAAATAATAGAATCAATGAAATAAAAAGTTTTCAACCATAGATGATCCAAAATTCGGAAGTTATGGAAACTTCCGAAGTTTCTCGAGTGCAGATTTTCAATACTTTGGGACGCAGATGTTTGTGAAAGTCTGATAGATGAAGACTTCGGAAGTCTAATTTTATAACGTATATGAATATAATAAGAATCTTGAGGTTAATTACAAAGACTTCCGAAGTCTAACTTGATTAAAATGATTTTTATGATTGCATTTGTTCCGTCAGGTATTACAACTGACGGTACAATAACTAGTAGAGACACGGCGAGCCGCGTCTCTACTAAAACAAAAGGACAGAACGCTGTTCTGTCCCTACAAAATTTCATTAATTGTTTTGTCCAGATATATGTTTACTGCTTTTTGTATTTCATCTTAATCACTTAAATCATACAAATCATAGTTCAGACGACGCTTTTACTTTACCAATTTTTTGTATTTGATTCTATGGGGTGTATTGTCGCCAAATCTGGCTTTGCGATTTTCTTCGTATTCGGTGAATGAGCCTTCGAAGAAATAAACCTTGGAATCGCCTTCAAATGCGAGTATATGCGTTGCAATTCTGTCCAAGAACCACCTATCATGGGAAATTACTACGGCACAACCTGCGAAATTTTCGATTGCTTCTTCTAATGCTCGCAAGGTGTTGATGTCTATATCGTTTGTCGGTTCGTCAAGCAAAATCACGTTTCCTTCTTCTTTCAGCGTTATTGCAAGGTGCAAGCGATTTCGTTCACCGCCGGAAAGTGTGCCGCATTTCTTCTGTTGGTCGCCACCCGAGAAATTGAATTTCGCAACGTAGGACCGCGAGTTAATCGTTTTATTTCCCAAAGTCATTGATTCGAGTCCGCCGGTGATTTGCTCAAAGACGGTTTTGTCGGGGTCTATGGCTGTGTGTTGCTGGTCAACGTAAGCGGTTTTGACTGTTTCACCGATTGTAAAAGTGCCTGAATCCGGATTTTCAATTCCAAGAATTAGTTTGAATAGTGTAGTTTTCCCGGCGCCGTTAGGACCGATTACTCCGACGATTCCATTTGGCGGTAGCGAGAAATTCAAATCCTCGAATAAAATCCTATCGCCATAGCCTTTGGTGACTGATTTGGCTTCGATTACATTATTGCCCAATCTCGGACCATTCGGAATGAATAGCTCGAGCTTTTCTTCTTTTTGTCTTACGTCTTCGTTCAATAGGTTTTCGTATGCGCCCAATCTGGCTTTAGATTTCGCATGTCTGGCTTTGGGAGACATTCTGACCCATTCGAGTTCGCGCTCGAGTGTTTTAATGCGCTTATCTTGGGTTTTGCCCTCTTGTTCTAAGCGTTTTGCTTTTTGGTCGAGCCATGATGAATAATTTCCTTTCCAAGGAATGCCTTCGCCTCTGTCTAATTCCAATATCCAGCCCGCAACGTTATCGAGGAAGTATCTATCATGGGTGATAGCGATGACGGTACCTTTATATTGGTTCAGATGTTGTTCGAGCCACTGAACGGATTCTGCATCAAGGTGGTTGGTAGGCTCATCAAGCAATAATATTTCCGGTTCTTGCAAAAGTAGTCTGCAAAGAGCCACGCGTCTTTTTTCACCACCGGATAAAATTTTAATCGGCATATCGCCTTCGGGGCATCGCAAAGCGTCCATTGCGCGCTCTAACTTGTTGTCAATTTCCCAAGCGTCGTGACGGTCTAATTGGTCAGTGAGCTCGCCTTGGCGATTGATTACTTTTTGCATCTCGTCGTCATCCATCGGCTCGGCAAATTTTGCGCTTATTGCTTCGTATTCGTTGAGCAAATCCATGATGGGTTGGACTCCTTCGCGGACTATTTCGATTACGGTCTTGGTTTCGTCCAATTCGGGCTCTTGATGCAAAAACCCAACATTATAGCCGGGGGAGAAGGTTACTTTCCCGTCGTAGGATTGCTCTTCGCCTGCTATAATTTTGAGCAAAGTTGACTTACCTGAGCCGTTCAAACCGATTATACCGATTTTGGCTCCATAAAAAAACGATAAATAAATATCATTTAGTACCTTTTTGGCTGGAGGAAAAGTTTTACTCACTCCAATCATTGAAAAGATGATTTTGTTATCTTCTGACATTGTTTTAATTTATTTGATGTAACATGAGGCTATTAACGAAATGAAGCCTTAAGAATTGAAAAGTCGTCGTCAAGTGGGTTGTTATCGTACAATACTACTAACTTGTCGTAGATATCTTTTATATCTTCGTTTGCTTTGAAAGATTCGTAAACGAAGTCGGCAAATTGGTCTATCGTCATCATTTCATCCCCTTCAATCGGTATTTCGTATGCACCATCCGAATATATCATCAGATTTGCCGGAGCTACGATTTCGACTTGCTCGCTTTTGTAATGAGTATCTTTGATGATTCCTACAAAAAAATTATCGGAGCCGAGTTGAGTCAGAGCCAAGTTTTGGTCAAGTAAAAATGCCGGAGGATGGCCTGCGGCACAGTAACTCAAAATTTTCGATTTGTGATTATATACACCGTACCAAATTGTGAAGTACAAATTATCATGGTCTATCATTTGATATTGTTGGTTGAGAGCATTTAGCAATTCTCCAGGGTCACGGTAATCAATTCCGGTCATATGAGCATTATTGATAGTATTCACTACCGAAACTGAATATAAAGCAGACCTAACACCATGACCGCAAACATCTAACAAATAAAGTGCAAAATGCTCGTCGTCTAATTGTTTGAATCCCAGCAAATCGCCACCCAGATGAAGCGATGGTATAAATGACCAATCAACTTTTAGTTTGTGGGAGTCAAAAGCCGCAGGTTCCGGAATCATACTTCTGACATATTCCGCAGCTCGTTTAAGTTCTAACAAAATTTTATTGTTTGCCTTATTAAGTTCTTGGTTTTTGGCTGAAATGACCTCGTTTTGTTCTTCGAGCTTTTGGCGTGCATTTCTTAATTTTTGCTGATTATTATCGCTAATTCTGACAATTTTTGCGGTTTGCTTGAGTATTTTTGCATATTCACTGACAAGTTCATCAATATGAATAATCTTCGAAGCATCAGTTCCATATTGTTGCTCAATGGAATCTATTATGCCTCGAAGCCTTTTGTATTCGCCGGGGAATACGTTGATGTCAATTTCATGAAGATGCTTATCTAAGCCCATTCTAACCCTTAATATGGAATTAATTTACAAGGTAAAGTCAAATCTGAAGTAAATTCAATTCCGCTGTCTTCGATATCATCATCTTCTTCTTCAAAATACCAATTCAAGGATACTTTACCGCCTGTTTTATGATAATTTTCCAATACCTCAATAATATCAAGAATTGATTTGGAAGAGCTTGTATTAAAATAGGTCAATTTGAATGAAAATTCAATTTCGCGTTTCATTTCCATATAATTGTTCAACCACCCGAAAACCGGTTTGTAAAATTCTGCCGAATTTTCAGGATATGATTCTCCAGCAATGATTAGTTTACCCGTAGCTTCATTGAATTCAATGGACGGTGTAGTTTTGGTTTTACTGAGATTTAAGTCTGACATTCATTTACTCCTTATCAATTTGAACTTTTATGGTTACAAAAGTATTTTCTGCATCTTTTTTATGTTTATTGTACGAAATTTTTCCTGAAGCTTTTCGGGCAATTTCAATCAATCCCAATCCGGCGCCTTTGCTCTCTACCGGTCTATCGGCATGCAAACTTGATGAATATTTGTCCTTGAGTTGGTCATCATTCATAGCATTCAGGTTATCAATTTTGTCCGTCAGAAAACGAACGCCTTGATTATTCACCATGTTGCCGGAATAAATCGTAAAGTTTGTATCATTTTCGGTGAAAAGAATTATTCCAACGCCGATTTCTTTCCCATCAATTAGTACACGTTCTGAAGAGTAGTGCATAATATTTTGAGAAAGTTCGACAAAAATCGAGAAGAGTTTCTTCAATTTTTTGTTCAGATTAACCCTGTTTTTCACAATGTTGCCCATTTCTACAAGAATTTCTTGCGATAAAGCTCCTTTGAATGAAAGCAGTACGTTATGCCTGTTGGCTGTGTCGTAATATTCGTGTAAATCTATCATTGCTCAGATCCTTAATCCGATTATGGTGATATCATCTCTTTGTCTCTCATTTCCAATATGGTCCTCGAACTCTTGATTAATAATATTTAATTGTTCTTCGGCACCTTTTTGAGATAACAAATATAACAAATTTTTTAGTTTCTTTGTGCTGTATTTCTTGTTAACTTCATTATTTTGGTCTGCAAAGCCATCGCTTGTCAGGTAAATCATCGAATTATTTTGATTTCCCAATTCATGCAATGTATAATTCAAGTCTCCTGAAAAACTGCCAATAGACTGTTGTTCACCCTTGATTTCTAAAATCTCATTCTCACGAACTATGTAAACGGGACGCCTCGCACCTGCAAAATTTACATTCCCTAATTCATCTACGCTAATCAAACAAACATCCATTCCATCGTTTACAACATAATTTTCGGCATTTTGCAATGAATGGCTTACCCTTTTGTCTAATTCATCTAATATTTCAGCAGGATTTGAGACCAAATCATTCACAACAATTTCATTTAGCAAAGTGTTACCAATCATGGACATAAATGCTCCGGGCACTCCATGACCTGTACAGTCAATAACAGCAGCAAAACGTATGCCACCAACTTTTTTAAACCAATAAAAATCTCCGGAGACTACATCCTTCGGCTTGAAAAAAACGAAATTCTCAGCGAATAATCCCCTAATAAATGTATCTGACGGAAGCATCGCATTTTGAATCGTAAGACCATAATTGATGCTATCCATGATTCGTTCAGTTTGCTCGACGATTGTCTCATTTTGTTTATTCAGTAGCTCGTTTACGGATTCAAGTCTTTGGTTTTTCTCTTCCAATAAGGCATTGCTCTTCTTTTTGGAACCGAATAAGATGAACAGAATTATCAGTATGATAATAAACAATCCCAGAAACAGCGAAATATAATAGATTGTTTGCTTTTGGTTTTTCAACATGCTTTCTTTCAATTGCATCTGAAGTTCCATGTTTGTGTTCACAAGCTCGATTTCGGATAATTTATCTTGAGATATTGCACGTTTTGTACGTTCCAGATTAAGTCGCTTGTTAATTTCTCGGAGTAGCGAACTTGATTTTATTTCTTCAGACAAAATTTTCGAATAATTATCCAAATATACTAATGCTTGTGTGAGATTTTCGTTTTTCAACTCTAATAAATACAGTGAATACAGCACTCTTTTGAGCATAGACAAATTGCTGATTTCCACCAATATAGTTTCAGCTTTTTGTAATTTATCCTTTGCAGTTTCGATATCACCAATGTCGTATGCTACTTCACCCCATATTGTAAAAGTCTCTGCTAATCCGTCTCTGTCAGCTAAGTGCCGATATTGAATTTCCGCTTGACGCAATATTTCAAATACTGCATCATTTTGCAATTGTGTTCGGTAAATTCGCGCCAAATCTAATAGGTTACGGGCATAATTTGATTTGAAATCATTCGCTTTATTGAAATCTAATGCTTTATTGAATTCGGTTTCCGCTGCAGCTATATCTCCCGTTTCTTCATAAATCAATGCCAATTCAGATGTGGCAGCCGAATAATATGCTTTGAAATTTTCAGGAAGCTTCGAATTGAACAATAAATCCAAATAGGATTTGGCAGCGTCATATTCTTGGGCTTCTCGAGCGATTTTTGCCGAAATAACGAGCAACTCATAGACTTTAGTCGTGTCTTTTAGCTTTGTATATTCAATTCTTGAAGAGTCATGATAAAGGTGTGATTTGAATGGGTTATTCATCACATAATATGACATACCTAACAAATGATATGCTTTTGCTAAATTCACAGTATCATTATCATCTCTTAGAGTCTGTATGATTCCCTTTGTTAAGTCGTATGCTTCAAGAACGTTATCATCGAAATTGGCTTCGGCTTCGAGTATTACAATCGTGTTCGATTCCCTGTCTGCCCAACACAAATTCCAACTTGATAATAAAATCAAAATTGCTGCGATTACTATTTGTTTTTTTAAGTTCATAAATCATCAGTCGAATTTGTTACACTCTAATTGCTTTTAATTTTACCAGTGATAATGTGACCAAGAAAACTACTCCGCACATTACTGCAATACCTCCGGAAACTGCTGCATCAAAATATATCGAAAGGTAGAACCCCGATATAGATGAAATTATGGCAAAAATAATCGCCCAAATTATCATACTAATCACCGTTCGCGTAAACAAATGAGCCGTTGCCGCCGGCACTATAAATAGTGCAATTACCAAAATCGAACCTGCCGCATCGAATGAGGCTACCGCAGTAATTGATACAATTGTCATAAACAAGTAATGCAATGTCAAATTTTTAAACCCAAGAACGGCAGAAAGCTGCGGGTCGAAAGTCGTGATGTTCAATTCTTTGAAAAATATTATGATAAACAACAAGTTAATCAAAATTACCGAACCGAGTATATATAATGATTTCGGACCGTAATCCACACCGTCAATCACTAAATTATTTAGTGCAGAAAGTGTAATATCGCCTACTAAGACACTATGTTCGTGAAAATGCACACTTGACATTTGCATTGAAATCAAGATTACACCAATCGAAAACAACCCCGGAAAAACAAGCCCAATCGAGGCATCTGTTTTGACAAGTTTGGAGCGGCTTATTAATTCTGTCAGATAGACCATAAGTAAGCCTGATAATGCTGCACCTAAAATTATCAACGGCGATGACCTGTCCAACACAATTAAAAAAGCAATGATTATACCCGGCAGAACTGAGTGGCTAATTGCATCGCTCATCATAGACATTCGCCTGAGAACTAAGTACGTCCCCGGTATTGCACATGCAATCGCAGTCAAAAGCCCTATTAGCAATACCATTAGGCTTATCATATCAGTTCACCTTTTGTTAGTAAGATTGATTCCGCTTTCTTAAGCCCTTTGTCAGTCAAAACCCATACATCGCCGTTCATATTTCTTACTAAGCCCAAATCAGACAATATCGTTAGACTCTTTCGGACATTGAATTTCTGCTCGTGCATCGTTAGCAATACTTTGGCGCTATGACCCACACGATAGTCATCATTGTGATGCCTTTTGAGCTGGTACAAATCCACAAGCACTAAGCTCAGTCTGATTCTTTGTTTACGGGCAAATCCTTTGATTAACTCTGCAATAAGTCCTCTATTTGGAGAGAATAATATCGAAATGACAAAAATCAGCACGAGTATCAACACAATTACCGGTCCGGTAGGTAATTTTTGAATAGAAGCTGAAATGAGTGCTCCGCTCAAACCTGCTATCAAGCCAATAAAAGCAGAAATGATGACCATGGTTGAAAGTTTATTTGTCCATTGCCGTGCTGCGGCTGCAGGAGTGACAATCATCGCTACCATCAATATTACACCAACGGATTGCAAACCGATAATAATTGCAATTACAATTGACGACACCATCATAGCATCTAATAACTTAGAGTTGAACCCAAGCGAATGAGCAAAAGTCCTGTCAAAAGTATGTAGTTTGAATTCTTTCCAAAAAATAATCAAACCCGAAATAGTCAGAATGCCGAAAAATGAAATAATATTTACGTCAGTATGAGTGAGCGTAGATGCACTCCCGAAGATATAGTCCTCCAATCCTGATTTGCCCGGAATATTCCGACGTTGAATCAATGAAAGCAAAAATATGCCCAATCCAAAAAATACGGCTAACATAATCCCCATCGAGCTATCGGATTTGATTTTGCTTACGCTCATCAATCGAGACGAAAAGTGCATAGCCAGAAATCCGGTTACCGTTGCACCGAGAATCAAAATCAAAGAACTCTTATTACTACTGCCTGTGATTAAAAAGCTTAGTAGGAAAGCTATCACAATTCCGGGCAACGCCGAATGTGCTACAACGTCTCCGGCTAAACTTTCCCTACGCAAAAAGGCAAAACTACCGAATGCTCCGGCAACTATTCCCAAAATCGAAGACCCCAACGCTACGTTTCGAATTGTATAATCAAAAAATATGTCGTAGATGAATTCCATCAATCTATAATTGAATCATTTTGCGTAAAATTGAAATGTCCGCCATATGCTTCGTAAATGATTTCCTTCTTGTAAACATCTTCGACTTTTCCGCTTGCGTAAATTTTAATGTTCAACACTGTTATCATATCGAAATAATCGCTCAAAGTGATTAATTCATGGTGCACGGCAACGATTGTTTTGCCTTCGGCTTTGATTTCGCGGAAAATTTGCATTATTGATTTCTCGGTTTTCGCATCTATTCCGGCAAATGGTTCATCAAGCAAGAAAATATCCGCATTTTGGACTAAAGCACGTGCTATAAATGTTCTCTGCTGCTGTCCGCCGGATAGTTGGCTAATTTGTCGGTCGGCATATTCCTCCATTCCTACGCGTTGAATAGCATCAAATGCCAATGCTTTCTGGATTTTGCCGGGTCGGCGAAACCAACCTAATTGCCCGTATGTTCCCATCATTACGACGTCAAAAACAGTAGCCGGGAAATCCCAATCTACAGCCGAACGCTGAGGCACGTATGCGATTCTTTTTCTGACTTTATCGTAATCTTCGCCGAGAATTTTAATTTTTCCGGCAATAGGTTTGACCAATTTGAGAATTGACTTAATCAACGTGCTTTTGCCGGCGCCATTCGGTCCGGCAATGCCCATAATCACTCCTTGCGGAATTGACAAATCAATATCCCAAAGCACAGGTTTGTCGTTATATGCAACCGTTAAATCATTTATTTCGATTGCAGGCAAATTATTCACTGTGACCTGATGTGAGTTCATTTTGAATTAAATCTGCATTGTATTTAATAATCCCGATATAAGTATCCAACGGCGATACGTCGCCCAAAGCATCGGAATAAAGCGGTTTATCTGAAATTTTAATATCATGGTTACGGCTTTGTACCGCATTTCGCAAAGCTTCTACTGACTTGTTGTTCACCATAGTTTCAAAAAATAATACGTGTACTTTTTTTTCAACTACATAATCAGCAAGTTCGCGTAATTCCTTGATTCCGGCTTCAGTTTCAGTCGTGATGCCATGAACAGCTTTTACCTCGAAGCTATAAGCACGAGAAAAATATCTAAAAGCGTCATGCCCTGTGACGAGGATTCTATTTTCGGCAGGAATTTGTTGGTACTTGTAAAGTGCATAATTATATGCGTCGAAAACATCGCGAAGGTAGTCGGCACCATTATCCTTGTAAAAGTTGGCATTTAGTGGGTCCTTTTCAACAAGCACTTCAATAATTCGTTGAATCGAATACTTCCAAATCAAAGGATTATTCCAAATATGTGGGTCGTAATCTTCGATATTATCATCCGGATTGATGTCAATCAAGCTGTCAACCGGAATAGCATTGCCAATTGCAATTGATTTATCGGAGCCTTTCGATGCGAGAATTTCGCCCATTTTGGCTTCGAGCCCGACACCATTATAAAAAACCAAATCCGCTTTCATTATTGATTCGGCATCAGACACACTCGGCACGTAGGAATGCGGGTCAACGCCGGGTCCGCAGATTACTTTGATAATTTCGACTCTATCGCCACCGATATTTTTGATAGCATCATCAATCATGCCCGTAGTAGCTACAATTTTCAATTTGCCTGTGTCAGCCGTTTTGCTTTCTTCCTTCGCACAAGACACAATCAACATAGCCGCCAATAAAACAAACAATAATTTTACGAAATTGATTTTCATTTTTAATCCTTCATATATTACAAAATGGTATTAACGATTAACTTTCACTTTTCGGGCTAACATTATTTTTTAATTTACCTAAATATTTCGTGATTTTTATATAAGTTTCAATAAAAAGTATTAGTTATGCAAAAATAATTTGGTCAATTTGCAAAATAATATTACTTTGCAAAACTCTATACACCAAAGAGTGAAAATAATAATTGTAGATGTAATAATTACATCTTTTGTAAAACTAAATTGTATTTTTTTGGAGGATTTTAATGTCAGATAATACTGATATCAGCCATGATTCAATGGTTGCAACCGAACAAGTTAAACTTGATTCATCTGCTAAGCTAATGGAAGCAACAAAAGCAAAACACCAATCTCGCTCAAGTTACGACGAAGTCGTAAATTTACTTGAAAATGGATTTGAATCGCTCGAACTAAGCGATGACGACTTTACGAATTTATTCGACACAAAGATTCAGACAATCAAAGAAGATGAATTGGTCAAAGGTAAGATAGTCCAATTGTCGAAAGATGAAGTTTTTGTTGACATCGGGTTCAAATCTTTAGGCGTTGTACCGCGTGCAGAATTACTTAATGCCGAAACTTACCAAATTGGCGACGAAATTGACGTTTACATAGACAAAATGGAAGACCCAACGGGCAGACTTGTACTATCACGTCGTCGTGCAGATTTCATGAGAATTTGGGATGATATTATTTCATTATTTGACAAGCAAGAAATCGTAAAAGTCAAGATTTTGAGAAGAATCAAAGGCGGTATGGTTGTTGATTTACTCGGCATCGAAGCATTTTTGCCGGGTTCGCAAATTGACGTTCGTCCCGTTCGCGATTTCGATGGTTGGGTTACAAAGACAATTGACGTCCGCGTAGTAAAAGTCAATCATCCAAGTGAAAACGTCGTTGTCTCCCACAAAGTACTCCTCGAAGAACAACTTTCCGAACAAAGACTTGAAATCATGGCAAGACTCGAAAAAGGTCTCGTACTCGAAGGTATCGTGAAAGCAATTTCCGACTTTGGTGTGTTTGTTGACCTTGGCGGTGTTGACGGGCTCGTTCACATTACTGACTTATCATGGGGCAGAGTCACTCATCCTTCAGAAATCGTTAGTCTCGATTCAACAGTGAAAGTTGTTGTGCTTGATTTTGACGGTGACAAAAAACGTATTTCACTCGGCATGAAACAACTTACTCCTCATCCATGGGATACAATCGGCGAAAAATACGAAAAAAGTACAAAAGTTACAGGCAAAGTGGTCAGCTTGACTGATTACGGTGCATTTATTGAAATTGAAAAAGGCGTCGAAGGTCTAATTCACATTAGCGAAATGTCTTGGACTCAACATGTCAAGCACCCATCGCAAATCGTGTCTATGGGACAAGTTCTCGATGCAATTGTATTGAATATTGACAAAGACAACAAGAAATTAGCTCTCGGAATGAAACAATTAGAGCCGGACCCATGGGAAGATTTGATGAAAAAATATCCCGTTGAATCAAAACACATCGGTATCGTTCGCAATTTGACCAACTTTGGCGTATTTGTCGAACTCGAACCGGGCGTTGATGGTTTGGTGCATATTAGCGACTTGTCTTGGACTAAGAAGATAAGACATCCCGGGGAATTCGTCAAAAAAGGCGACCGCCTCGATGTTATCGTTTTGAGCATTGACCCCGACCAACGTCGTATCGCACTCGGACATAAGCAAATCAATGACAATCCTTGGGACTTCTTCGAGGATAAATACAAGATTACTGCTGAAACCGAAGCTAAGATTGAACGCATTATCGAAAAAGGCGTCATCGTCGAACTTCCTGACGGAGTTGACGGTTTCGTTCCGGTATCGCAATTATCGTTTGCACCTGTCAAAAACATCAGCGAATACTTCAAAATTGGCGATTTGTTGCCTTTGAAAGTTGTTGAATTTGACAAAGATGCTAAGAAAATCGTATTATCGGTTGTAGAAGCACTTCGAGGCAAAGACCAAACTTTGATTGATGATTACAATACCGCTCACCCGGTACCAAATGCTGATAATCTATCGGTCGAAATCACTTATGACAGCTCACAAGCAGACATCTTCAACGAAGAATACAATCCCGATTATAAGCTGTTGAAGCAAAAAATCGAAGAGCAATTCAAAGGCTCAGATACTCCTGAAGATGATGCTCCTGAAGCACCTGTAGCAAAAGCACCTAAAGCTGAAAAAGCTACGGAAGAAGTCGTTGAAACACCTGTTACTGATGCTACCGAAACAGCTACAGAAGAAATCGTTGAAACACCTGTTACTGATGCTACCGAAACAGCTACGGAAGAAATCGTTGAGCCGCTACCGGCAGAACCCGAGGTAGAAGTTCCGACTGAAGACGAACCAGTGATTGAAGTGCCCGAAGAAGAACCTGTTATCGAAGTTCCGGTAGAAGAACCCGAAGTGGAAGAAACTCCTGCCGAAAACGAAGATGACAAAGCTGAAGAAGAAGAAGAAACAAAACAATAATTCACTTTAGAATTAAATTTACACAGAGGCTGTCCCACAAGGGTAGCCTCTGTTTTTTTTATGCACCCGTATAAAAAAGGTTTACAATCATCGCCCTAATCCGTAGCTTTTGCATTTCTTTTGCGTTTGTACAAATTGAGTGAAATAAGAAGCAAGGCTGAAATGCCGGAAATGAGTATTGATAAGCCCAGATTGCGTAATCCGTACTCGAGTTTGATTTCGTGATTGCCTTTGGGCAATTTGATGCCGATTAGCCCATGGTTGACAATTTTGATTTCATGCGGCTTTCCATCCACTTGCAATTTCCATCCCTTGTCGAAAGGTGTGGTAATCAACACGATTTTATCGGTAGAAACCGTGATTGAGCCTTCGATTACCTTTTGAGTGAAATTTTTCATTTTAAGATGTTCATTGCTAATTGTCGCAGAAAATTTCGCTATATCATTCGGCGAATACTGCTGAAGAGTATCGCTGTGCTTCAATTCTTTATAGTCGTAATAATTTTTCTTAAGTGAATCGGCAATGACAATGGCTCGGAGCGTCATAACATCGGAATGAATGATTGGAAGCTTTGCAAATTCGCTTTCGGTGATATACGAATCGTAGGAACTTCCGAATGGCACAAAGTTTTTGTACTCATATATTTTGATTTTGTCCACGCTATCAACCAATTCAGCACCAAATCTTTCGTAGCCGAGCCAATCGTTTTTGCATAGCCGATAGCGCGTATTTGCCATAATTTGCAGATAATACCGATGTTTAAGCCCGATTGACCAACGTGTTGCAATTTCGTTTTTCGGGTCGAAAACTTTCATTCCTGCTAAAAAGTTGACGTAGTATTTCTGGTTGAAGTTATTATAAGTCTCGGTGCCGAAATAATTCTGAGCCATCGCATCCAGAAAACTCATATGTTTTGACCATGCCGAATGATAATCCTTGTCAATTCGGAAAAATGATTTGTCGCGAGATTTAATTTTCGCAATTGCTTCATTTGTATAATCAAAATATCCCGTTTTGCTTGTGTATTGTTCGATTGTCAAGAGTCCTCTATCGTTGATTGTCATATACGAAAAAACTGCTAATTCGAGCGTAATCAAGACCAGCAAGGCTTTCGGCAGATGTGGGAGAATAGATTTTTCCCTCATCATGAAAAATACTGCGATGTAAAAAATCACGAAAGTCAGAACCAAAACCTGCATAGTTTCGTTTGGTACAACCGAAGGTTCAAAATTGAACAATGCCATTGCGAGTATAACAACTGTACTAAAGATAAGTGGTCTTAGGTCGATTTTTTCAACAGTGAAAATAATGTCGAGCGATTTGATAGCGTAAAATACGATGTAGAATGAAAAATAGAATGAAAATGTGCGATAATAATCACCATTGAAAAGCCAAAAAGCGTATCTGAAGTACGGGAATATGGAACTAATCAGCCACATACTGAAAATGATGATGAAGAAGATTTTCTGCCGCTTTGTGAGACATGTAAAAGTTTGAGCCACCAATAGCAATGACAACAAACCTACATATCCCATCGGACCTTCGAGATAGTTGATATAGCCCGTATAATCATTTCCGGCACCCGCCATATCCGATGACAAAAACCTGTAAACTGCCGTTTGCAATTCTACCGATGAAGCAATTTCATAGAAAGGCTTCTGCGATAAAGATTCGGTATATGAAGCCTCACCACTAACCCTGGGAGATTCCATTACACGGTTAAAATTGGCATAGAACAAGACAAAGCTTAGTCCGATTCCAAGCGCCCCGAGCAAAATGAATTTCCCGAACAGCAAAGAAAGCTCTTTTATGCTTTTATTTTCATCGCCAATGATTCGCATTGTAAGGTATAAAACTGCAAAAAGCGAAATCAAGAACAAATTGAAAGGCTGTTGTACGGCGGTCAAAGCGACTGCAATTACAAATGCAGTAATATTGCGCCTCTTGATATAACTTTCAATTCCGAAAAGGAAAATTGCAAATTGCATACCTTCTGCTGAGAAAAGATACCAGGTGCCACCGAGAATCATAAACCCCGAAAAGGTTAGCAACAAACTCCCGACAATAGATGAAAATGCGGACAAATCGAGCAATCTGAGATAGCGATAGAAAAAGTAGGCAGCAATGTATAACTTGAGAATTGCCAGAAATAAAATCACATAGGGAATTGCATCAGGGTGGAAAAGGAAAAAAAGTATATGCATCGGGTTGCTAAATACTGCCGGAAACACATTCGAGCCCATACCCTCGGTGAAAGTCCAAGTTGGAATCCCGTGCATCCCAAAATAAGTCACATATCCATAGAAATTCGGGAAGAAGCCCGTCGCAGTGTCACTACCAATATCAATAAAAAGATATAGAAAATTGTTTGTCAGAAAATTGAAGAAAATCACAATAACAATGAAGCTGACGGCTCCAAATAAAAAAGCAAGTGGTTTGCTTTCAAAAAAAGCAAGGAGCGAAGGGTGCGACTCGGGCTGATTGGTACTACTCATATTTACAATTCTTTTTCTTTGACAATCAGTTTGTAAAATAGCCAATACACAAATTTCTTTGGGAAAAATTGCAAAAACCAAATCATATTATTCTTTGACTTGTCTATTAATGAAACCTGATGACCATACTCTTTCATGGCACTCTTGCGCAATCTCACAGAGCGTCTGATTATTTCTCTTTGTTTAGTGAAAATCAAATTGGCACCATGAATGCGATATTTGACTAAATATTCGGGAAGATTTGCGAATTTGAAAATGCTCAATGTCCTTAACATCAGTTCTAAGTCTTCCGAAGGGTCTCTTTTACCAGAATAGAAACCTGCTTCACGCATTTTATCCATGCGTGCAAACATACAACTATGCTGAATAGGTGTCCGGCTCCAAATAGACTTTTTAATAGATTCGTCATCAACAGGGAATGATTTGTTTGCTATTACATTCCCTTTTCTATCAATGATTTTACAAAAAGCGCCGCAAATCGAAATATCGGGATTGGCTTCCATAAATTCATACTGTTTTTCGAGCCTATCAGGCATACTGATATCGTCGGAATCTAATCGAGCATAGTATTTGCCTTTTGCTGCCCTCAAGCCAATGTTGCATGAAATATTGACAAATTGATTAGTTTCGTTTTGGATGACTTTGATACGTGAATCGGCAGCAGCATATTTGTCAATAATCTCACGGCTGTTGTCAGTGGAAGCGTCTTCGACAATAATTAGCTCGAAGTCACGAAAAGTTTGGTTGAGTACGCTTTCAATGGCTTCGGCAATGAATTCGGCACCATTGTAATTAGGCATCAATACTGAAATTTGTACATTATCAATATCCAAATCTCTCTCCATGATTGTTAAATTTCTTTACTCAAATATAATCAGAAAATCATATAGAGTAAAAAAAATAATTAGTTTTAGATAAATTTTTATAGAGGTGAATTTATTTCAAAAAAAATCAAAAATCATCCAAACAGCCGATTGAATAGTAAGAATCAGGGGATTAGGCAATATGAATTGTTAAGAATGTGTGAAAATCAAAAATTTTTTCTTATTTTTGAAAATATATGAGAACATTTCGGCGATTCATGTGTTATTAGTATTAAGGATGTGTAACAATATTTTGGAAAGTTTATACAAAAAATTACTTGATGATTTTATTCACAAAGTAAGAAACTGATGATGACTGATTCGTTCAGAAATGAAGTTCAAGATGCTGTTCAGCCTTTTGAGTCAATATCCTTATTAGAGTTAGACTCCCACAAGCTTTTAGACAGATTTGACACTAAATTTGTACTCCATATTGATAACCTACATAGACTCATTTCCCATCTTCAAGATGATTTTTCGGCTTTGGAAATAGCCGATGAAAGAGTGTTTCAATACAAAACATTGTATTATGACACTGATGATAATTTGCTCTATCATCTGCACCACAACGGCAAATTGAACCGCTCAAAAGTGCGTGTACGAGAATATTCAAGTACAAGTAAGAAATTTTTTGAAGTTAAATTCAAATCCAACAAGCAAAAAGTTTACAAATCCAGACTTGCAGGCACTCAAATTGACCCTGAATTAAACAATGAGACTATCAAACAAATTCTAAAAAAATATAATCTCAATGATACAGATTTAAAGTCGAAACTAACGGTTACATATAATCGGATGACATTTGTGCACAAGACATTACCGGTAAAGATAACAGTAGATTGGGATTTGTATTTCAAAAACTGCATAAACGAAAGTGCTTTATCCGAGCTTGTCATTGTCGAATTCAAAACTGCTGAACCATCAGATGCTTCAGAGTTCACTATACTTATGAAGGAATTACACATTCATGAATTACGAGTAAGCAAATATTGTCTGGGTATGATGCTGTTGGATACTCAAATTAAACGGAATCGATTCAAGCAAAAATTAATGTTTATCAACAAAATGTTAGGAGAGAGGAATGGAAGTACCCAGTATTTTAGGGTTTGATTTATACAGCCCCCAAAATTATTTCGATTTTATATTCAGACTTACAATCAACCTCGTAGCTATATTTATTTTGGCTCGAAAAATATATTTCAAATACAGACCTAATCGCGATTATTTGTTCACTCTTCTTTTATTCAATATCATTGTATTTTTCGTTTGTTTTTTGCTCAATAAAGTAGTTCTAAGCATTGGTTTTGCTTTCGGTATTTTCGCAATATTTTCTATCCTTCGGTACAGAACGCTAACGATTCCTATCAAGGAAATGACATACATTTTCATAGCTATTAGCGTTGCTATTATCAATGCTTTGAGTGAAAATATAATTGGAATAGCCGAATTACTTGTCATAAATGGTGCATTGGTACTGTTAGTATATTTGTTGGAGCCGGGCAGAATCAGCAATGAATTATTCAAAATCATTCGTTACGAGAAAATCGAATTAATCAAACCAGAGCATCACGCCGAATTATTAGCAGATTTGTCTGATAGAACCGGTTTGCAAATCCATAGAGTTGACATCGGCAGGATTGACTTCTTACGCGATACGGCACTCATTCGGGCATATTATTATCCTTCTAACGGAGAGATAAGCAATGATTTCGATTAGCAGGAAAATTCCGCTTTTTTTCGTTTTTATAGTACTACTCTATTCTACAAATAACGCCACATCAAAAGATAACGAGTTGTGGGCTGGTTACAAATGGCAGTTTCCTTTAACTGATGATTTGAGCTTGCGATTTGCCAACGAAGCACGATTATTTAGGGACATAACAACAGTCAAACAACTGCTCCAAGACATTGGCGTGAGATATAATATAACAGATTATCTTGATGCTACTTTATCCTATCGGTTCAGGATGAAGCAGCACGACCCCACTGAGCAGCAGTTTTCGCCATTCCACGAAATAAATTTAGCGGCATCTGTAGATTTCTCGTACAAAAAAGTTGACTTTTCGTATAGGGCGCGATTCCAGAAGGAGTTTCGTGATGATAAAAAGTCAAACGATGAATATTTCAGAAATAGAATTGTAGCACAAACAAAAATTACCAAACAACTTAGACCTTTTGTATATAGTGAGCTTTTTTATAGATTGAATTATCATAAGGGCGATAGGTTCAATGCCGTTCGCTTGGGTTTGGGCATGGATTGGAAAATCACCAAAACAACAGCACTTACAGGCTCCTACACTTACGAAGAAGAATTCAATATTGAAAAACCGGAACTTAGAAATATTTGGGGTTTGGAATTTAGTTTCAATCTTGGAAAGGGTATTTCGTTACTTGATTAACAAATGTTTTTTTTACTTAGAATATTTTATTATTTTGGTAAAAAATTAATCACTTACAATTTTAAAATATGATGAAATACCTAATGATATTCGCATTGATATTAGCAACAGCTTGCTCATCAAGTTATGTCAACAAGTCGGAAGACGATTTCGGTTGCAATTACACGCGTGAACAGTTTATGTATGAGACGACAAACTCTATGCTCAGGAATGGATTTGAAGTTGTCAGTCATGATTCGGTAAGAGGCAAACTCGAGGTGATGAAACCTGTCAGAATTGATAATCGAGAGGCTGAGCTTTATTTCAATTTCAATTTTAAAGAGTATGATAAGAAAGTCAGTGTTTTATCGAAGTCCAAAATTTGGAATGATGACTTGAGTACTGAAGAGGAGTTCTACAATCTCAAGAACTATCGTTCTGAAATCAAATCCTACATGATGATTTTGGATAGTATCAAAGTCAATTGCGTTAAAGTGGCTTTCAGGAATTAATTTCCGTTTCCTGAAATTTCGATTTGGTCGTAATAATACCAATTATCACCGGATTCAAACTCAACTTTGAATTTTATTTTGGCATTGTGCAAACCCGATTTAGTAGGGTTGAATGCAATTCTTATATCTTCTGAATTTGATTGCGGGTTGATTGGCAATGGCAAGCTAACTTCCGGCTCGTTTATAAAGTTACCTTCAGCATCAATAAGTTCAAATTCTGTGATAGTAGCAACTACTGCGGAATTATTACGGATTTGAAAAATTTTCAGACTGAACTGATTAACCTGCGTATCTTCAAAAGCCAAATCATCTGCATAAACATGAGCAACTTTTGCCGTCAAAATAACTTTGGGGTTTTTATGGGTAGGATAGACAAGTGTATCATGATAATGACCGGACTCATTACTTTGAAATCGAAGCTTAAAATCCTTGGTGTAACCTGTTGTGAATTCTTTTTCGAGAGTTACAGGGAAATACAATCCTATAAAACTTGTTAAAGTTTTGAGCTTAGGGAAATTTGCATCTAAGACAATTACTTGTTGGTCTGTAATATTTGTCATAGTCAAATCAATTTCATAAACTTGATTGGGGCGTATTACATTGGTAATTATATTAGCTGGTGTGATAAGGAAGTTGGCTGGTACATCGTTAGGGTCATATTTCACTTCTTTATATCTTGTGGCATCAACTGATGCAGGGTCTTGGCATCCACCTAAGACCGACACAAAAAGTAACAATATGAACAATCTAACCATCATTATAATGAGGCTCCAATTCCAACGCTATAGCCCAATTTATGAGTCGAAAACCATTTGCCATTTTTCCAATCGCCACGAGTAGGATAGAGCATAGCACTATATTCAATTCCAAAATTCATGACGAAATTATCAGTAATCATGTATCCAATTCCGCCACCTACTTTGCCTAATGGTCCAACTTGAGATGCACCAAAAAGTGCATTAAACTCTGGAATGACTCCTGAATTGCCAATCTCTCCGAATACAAACTTGTATGTACCGGCTAACCACATACTATTAAAACTTTGCTTGTAATCATAAATGATTTCACCTTCTTGTTGGTCAAATTGCATCAAAAAATTCTCTTGACCATATGCAAATCCTACGGAATGATTTTTGCCAACTTTGTAATTAGCACCAATACTGAAATTATTCATGATTGGCTCATTACTAGCGGCTAAATCAAAATTTGGGAAAGAATAAGCACCAAATTTTTTGAAAGACAAACTAACGTTTGATAAAAATCTTCCCAAAGATGTATAATTCGGGGATTGGACAACACCATAGGAGTTCGCACCGCCAAAATCAAAATAATTGGCATTGTATGGGTTGCTATTGTCGATTGCTCTAAATTTTGTCTGCACTGCCAACAAATTATCGTTATTTGGCAATTGAGCCAAATCATCCGACAAATCATTTTGCACAGGGATTACAGCTGCATTCGGGTTTGATGCTGCTAAAGCTCCGGATTGGCTATTTACTCGGCGAGGAGCCAACAAATTATTAGCTGACTTGGCGCTCACAGTTTCATCATCGCTTTGGCTGCTCATTACCGGATATTGTTGTGCTGATGATTCTGAAGTCAAAAGAATTTGACGCATTTCCGCATCAGAATTTGAATCATTAAACTTACTAAACATCACAAGCCCAATCAACAAAATAAGAGATGAAACCGATGCTATACGTAGCCACGAACCTGCAAACATTGCAGAGTAGAATGCG
This sequence comes from Candidatus Kapaibacterium sp., assembly GCA_023957315.1. Taxonomy (NCBI): domain Bacteria; kingdom Pseudomonadati; phylum Bacteroidota; class Eximiradiia; order Eximiradiales; family Kapaibacteriaceae (SeqCode); genus Kapaibacterium (SeqCode); species Kapaibacterium sp. (SeqCode). The sequence continues at coordinate 4,298 of JAMLHE010000022.1, read as the reverse complement.
GGCGAAAAGATACGCTCGATTAATGTTGGCGTGCCAAGCCCAACCTTAGTCAAAATCTTTTCTTTCAGGAAAGCCGGAGCTGCAACCTGCTTGTTACGGAAAGTGTTCTTAATCAACATCAACTGATTAAACTCTTCCTGCATATCCGGATTTTGAGCTAATTCATAGAAGAGTGTCCCAAGCTCTTCTTTAGAGAGCTCACCATCAATAAATGCGGTGAGTTTCTCGTCTGGTTTCAAAAATTCTTGCTCATTCATAAAATATCTCACTTTTTAATAATTAATTTTCATTTTGTATATCGTTAATGTAAGGCGTCATAATCTCTCGAAGTTTCTGTTTGCCTCTGAATATCCTTATTCTGACTACCGAAACAGTCACATCAAGTGCCACAGCAATGTCCTTGTAACTCATATCCATGAACTCTTTCATCACGATTACTTCGCGGAAATCTTCAGGCAAAGCATCCAATGACGTATGGAGTATATCTGCAATTTCATTATTCTCAATTTTTGTGTCGTTGTATTCATACTGAGATTCATCGAAGGTAACTTTGACTACTTTCCCTCTTGTTTTTTCATTCAAGCACAAATTTCTTGCTATTTTTATCAAATAACCTTGGACATTTGACATTTCGTCAATTTTTTGGACAGATTCGTAAAATTTTACAAAAATGTCTTGAAAAATGTCCTCCGAAATATTACTTGAATTAAGAACTTTTCGGCAATAGGTATAGATTTTATTTGCGTAACGCGAATAAATTTCGTCAAAGGCTTGTCGAGATACCGTTCTATCCTTAGATTTCAGATATACAAAAAGCTCTTCGTCTGTCCTATTTGCAAATTTTTCCAACATATTTTTATTTTTTACATACCTTCTATATGTATAAACAGTTGAAAAGCAAAAATGTCACACCTAAAAGTGATTTTTTTTTTTATTTTTTTGGAAATGTAAGAATAAAGGTCGAGCCTTCGTTCAATTTGGATTGAATTTCGAGCGTTCCGTGATGATATGCAAGCAATTCATTCACAAGCAAAAGCCCTAAGCCCGTACCGGATTCGTTTAGAGTTCCCGGAGCAGAGGGACTCTTTTCTTTTCTCATGAGCGTATTAATTTGCTCTTGTGTCATCCCGACACCGTAGTCAGTAATTTGGATTAAAGTAAAATATTCATTTTCGGAAGCATTGATTATAATTTCAGAGTTGATTTGCGAAAATTTGATTGCGTTATTGATTATGTTTCTCAAAATTGTCGATAGCATATTCAAATCAGCAAAAATTGGTAGCTCTGAAGGAATTGTGCTTACAATTTTGATTTGCTTATGATTTGCATTTATACGGAACAAGTCCGTAGTGTTATCTATTAAACCCTTGAGATTGATGTGCTCTGGATTGTAGGATATCAAATCTCTTTGTGTGAGCGACCATAGCAAAAGATTTTGGAGCAAATCATTCAAATTTTTTGCAGAATTCAGGATTTCCAGATTGAGATTATCGTATTCATCATCATCGAATTCGATTTGCTTGTCCTGAATCAAACTCGAAATTCCGATTATCACGCTCAGCGGGTTTCTGATATCGTGTGCAATTATCGACAGGAATTTATCTTTGGTCTCATTGAGTTGTTTTAATTTAACAGCGTTTTGTTCCAGGATTTGATTAGATTGTTCCAACTCGTCGTTCTTCTTACGGACCAAAGCGGCGAGTTTAGATACAGCATGATACCTGTTCCAGATTATGATAGCAATTATTACTACCAAAACAATCGTTATTAGAAGAAATGTGAATTGAGTTTGATTTTTGCTGTTTTCCCTGCTCAAAATCGAAATCTGGGCTTCTTTTTTGTCTAAATCCATTTGCGTTCTCATTCGGGACATTTCATCGTTATAGATGTTTTTGCTCAACGAATCACTAAACTGCTTGTGTAGAGTTAAGAACTCAAAAGCTACTTTGTAATTGCCATTCTCCGAATAGAACAATGCGAGCATTTCGGCACCTGTACTCATGTTTTGCAAAGAAGCAATTGACTTTGCACTGTCATAGCACTCTTTCGATATTTTGATGGCTTGTTGGATGTCGCCGGAATCGAAATAATCATATGCCAAATTGATTTTCGTTGATATAAGCGGCGATTTCAAATTATTGCTTGAATAATAGTCAATTGCTTTTTGATAATATGAGATTGATTTGGTGTAATCTCCTTTTTGTGAATAAATATTACCAAGGTTGTTGTTTATATTTGCTATGTAGTTCAAATTTCCAACTTTTTGAGCATTTTCTATGGCTTGTAAATAAAGTTTGGCTGCAGCATCGAAGTTGTCTTTCTTATCTTCAATCATTGCGAGATTGGAAAGTGTACCTGCGACTCTATTTATGTCGTTCATAACTTCTGCAATAGTCAAACATTCTTGAAATTTATCTTTTGCAGCATCATAATCTTTCAATTCATAAAATAGCAAACCGAAATCTGTCGTAATTATCGAAAAAGATTTCAAGATGAAGCTTATGGAATCCTTTTTGTTTTGGTCATAATTGTCGAATTCTCTTAAATACTTGGATAGTGTATCTTTGTCAAACATTGAATATGCTTCGAGGCTTATTTCCATTGCCCTGTTATAATTTGAAGTTCGTTGTTCAAGAAGCGAAAGCTGAGATAATGCAAAAGCATAGCTTACTTTTTTGTCCAATTTTTCAAAAATCTTTATAGCCTTTCGAATAGAATCCTTTGCCTCTTGGTATCGGTCAGTCAATGTCAGAAAGTAGGTATAATTACTCAAAGCCTTGCCAATTCTAAATTCATCTCCGAAGCTATAAACTTTTTCAAATAGAGTTTTATACAGCATTATTCTTTCTTCTACTGTCAGAACTTGTGCACCACCAATTACATCTTCGATAAATGTGATTTGTTCGACGCCACTTTTTTGGTTAACAATTACTAATAAACTGTCAGTAGAAGGATTTAATACGTTGTGACTGGTTATGGCGGCAAAAAAAATGATTGCAAATAAAAACTTGGATTTAAAGTTAATTTTCATAAGTATTTATATATTGTAAAAACAATAAGGTAAAAATATGAAGAAAATTCGTCGATGACAAAATTTTTTTGTCATTTTCGATTTTACTTTATAAATGTTTTAGATTTATATTCAAGAAATCAATTTTTCTACCTTTTTGGGGAACTTAAGCATAAAAGCGGTGCCTTCGTTGACTTTGGATTCGATTTCGAGTTTTCCGGCATGATAGGATAATAATTCAAATACAAGAATCAATCCTAATCCTGTACCGGTTTCGTTAAGAGTGCCCGGCACAGAATAACTTTTTTCCTTACTCAAAATTGAATTTACTTGCTCTACGGTCATTCCTATGCCATTATCAATGATTTCAATAGTAGCAGTATCTTGAGTTTCATAAGCGTTAATTTTGATTTCGGAATTGAGTTGCGAGTATTTGATAGCATTACTAATTAAATTTCTCAATATTGTAGAAAGCATATTCAAATCGGCAAAGATTGTCATTTCTTTTGTTATCTGTATATTCATTTTGATTTGCTTATGACTTGCATTGAGTTTGAATAAGCGTATGATGTTATCAACTAAACCTTTGAGATAGATTTTTTCGGGATTGAAAGAAATCAAATCTCGTTGAGCAAGCGACCAAAGCAAGAGATTTTGGAGCAAATCATTCAAATTTACTGCTGAATTGAGTATTTCCGAATTCAACTCGTCGTACTCATCAGCCTCAAATTCGATTTGCTTATCTTTGACCATACTTGAGATTCCGATTATTATACTCAGTGGATTCCTGATATCGTGAGCAATTATTGAGAAAAATTTATCTTTTGTTTCATTGAGTTGTTTCAACTTAACAGAATTTTGTTCAAGAATTTCATTTTTCTGCTCCAATTCTTCATTCTTCTTTTTGACCAAATTTGCTAATTTTGAAATAGAATGATATCTATTCCATAAAAGTATCGCTAATAAAGCAATCAGCACGATGCTTATCAACAACGAATTGAATTTCGATTCTTTTTGTTTGTTTTCGGCACTCAAAAGCTGAATACGAGCTTCTTGGCGGTCGAATTCCAATTGTGTTCTTAATTTGGAGACGTTTTCGTTATAAAGGTTCAAATTCAATGAATCTGAAAATTGCTTGGATAATCTGTTATATTTCAGTGCCTCTTTGTAATTGCCGAGTGAATCGTAAATTATTGACAACAACTCCGCTCCGTTTGACATAAAATTGAGCGAACCGATGCTAACAGCAGTATCATAAGATGATTTACTTAAATCTAATGCTTGTTGG
>JAMLHE010000021.1 GCA_023957315.1 Candidatus Kapaibacterium sp. | reverse complement strand
TAGCGCATAAATACTATAAAATATTCAGCTCGTTTGAGTTTGTCATCCCCGATTCGCTTGATTCGCAAATCGCAGATTTCACATTCAAACAATATATAAATGATATGAATCAGCAAGGTAACACAGTCGCCATAAAATCCTTAGTAGTCGAAAGCCAAGCTGATTGGGACGAAAACGAAATAGCCGAACAAGAAATAATCATGTTCGGTATTACATCGTTTTATTTATTCAAACCTGATTCCGTTGGAAAAGCGGTAGATTTCAAGCAAAATTAGCGAGACAATTACAAACCGTAAAGTGCATTATTGATGTCATCTCTATAATTTTGTGCTGTTTCGCGGATTTTGATAGCAAAGTCATCACAATCCGAAGCATAAATTATACCGCGCGATACATTGAAAATGGCTGTGCCAAAATTATTCGCCTTTATTGATGCCTTCAAATCCCCACCCTGAGTACCAATTCCAGGCACGAGAAATACACTTTCGGGAGCAATTTGGCGGATTTCGGCTAATTCCTCAGGACGAGTCGCTCCAACAACGAACCCGATTTTGTCCGGGGCGCCCCATTCGAGACTTTTCCGGACAACATGCTTATAAAGCGGTTCGCCCTCGCAAATTAGGCTTTGAAAGTCATCGCCGCTTTTGTTAGACGTTCGGGCAAGCATGAAAACGAACTTATCGGGGAAATCCAAAAATGGTTTGACCGAATCCAATCCCATGTAGGGATGCAAAGTCACTGCATCTGCACCGAAATGCTCATAACATGCCATTGCATAAGCATACGATGTATTGCCGATATCGCCGCGTTTGCAATCTGCAATTTTCATTATATCCGAGTGAATGTAATCGAAGGTTTTCTTCATCACTTCGATTCCCATTGCCCCGTATTGCTCGTAAAATGCAAAGTTGATTTTGTAAGATGATACAATATCTTGAGTTGCTTCAATAATTGAGCAATTAAAATTGAGCAAACCGTTTAAATCATCTCGTAAAAATGTCGGTAATTTGTTTATCTCACTGTCCAATCCGATACATAACATAGAGCCGTTATTTCGGATAGCCTCGTTAAGTTTAGTATATGCGTCCATTCATCCTGCTAAATTAGTTGAGTGTTTGTTTGAATTGTTGGTATCTTTGAGTAAATAAATTTGCTTCAGTCGGTGGAGCTATATTATATTCTTTTATCATAGCTTCGATTGCAGCAATTCGCTTTTCATCAGGTGGGTGAGTCGAAAGTAACTCCTCGATAGCTCCTGTAGTGCCACCTTTAGCAACGAGTTCAAAGAACATTTTTCCGGCACCCGGATACCATTTTGTTGAAAGCAAATATTTGAAGCTGTACTCATCGGATTCTGCTTCATCTTCGCGACTATTTCTCAGAAATTCAAGTCCTGCAAACAAGTTAGCCGCAATTTCAGTCAATTGAGCAGGATTATTTCCAAGTATTACACTTAGCAGCACAGATAAGCCCATTTGCTTTGTCATCCTTTTTGTAGCATGTCTTAGTTCTGCATGTGCTATTTCATGAGCCATAATCGAAGCGAGCATAGCTTCATTTTCCAAAAATTTCAACATTCCGGTGTAAAAATAGACGTATCCACCCGGAGTTGCAAAAGCATTGATTGTCTCGCTTTCTATAATCGTAACATTGTAAGTAAAGACTTCTCTGTATTTGATTTCGTCCGATATAAGAATTTCGTTCATTATATCTTGCAAATACTGCGTTGCCGCAGCATTGTTGTAAATTGGATACTCATTTGGAAGTTTTCTGATTTCAGCATCTAACTGTGCTCCCATTTGAGCATCATCTGAAGGGGAATACAAATTCAAATCGCCGATTCCGGTGCCACTTTCGCAGCCATTGAATGTTCCCATAGTTGCGATTGCCATAACCGCATAAATCAAATAGAATTTAACTGTTCTCATCATAGAACCTAAAAATAATGTGTAGAATTATCTATATTAGACTCATTAAAGGTTAAATTTGTTTATATTAAATTATTTTTATAGAAAATTTTTTCAAGGATAAGTCCACGAGCATCTACCAAAGGGGACTGCAAACTTCGGTCGCGACAGGATAATGCAGTTGCAATTTCAGCCGCATCACGTTTGCCTCGCGAAATGTCAAGCATAGTTCCAACAAGCGACCTGACCATACCGTAAAGAAAATGATTTGCCCTAACTGTATATTTTAGAGTATTTTCGTCAACTACATCCCATTTGCTGACGGTTACGTCGCAAACATTATTGATTATATCCGAGTTGCGTTTCGAAAATGTAGTGAAATCATCTTTTACTAAGAATAATTCTGCGGATTGCAAAAGCAAATCTATATCAATCGGGTAGCGAATATGAGTGCAAAAGTGGCGGTCAAAAACGCTGTATCGAGTCACGATTGTGTATGAATATTCGCGAGCAATGGCATCAAATCGTGCATGGAATTTTTCTACCGAAAAAACTATGCGTTTGATTCGAATATCATAATTCAACTTGGAATTGAGTGCTAATGGCAATTGCCCTGCCGCTATGCCGAGTTCATCGCCAATTTCGGTATGTGCGATTTGTGCTCGTGCGTGAACTCCCGCATCTGTCCGCCCCGCACCCGTGAGCGAAATTTCTCGTCCGGTGATTTCGCGAAAAGCTCTTTCAATCTCGCCCTGAATGGTTATGGCATTCTTTTGCCTTTGCCATCCGGAGTAGTTTGTTCCGTCATATTCTATTTCAAAAATCAAATACATCAAATTGAACCGATATTATACATTGTGCAAAAATAACTTATTCAATTCATTAATCTTATCTTTTGTTCGTCTAAGTCACAAATTTGATGGCATGGATTTTGTAAAATGCTATTGGTTGACTTTTGATGAATTTAATTGGAATTTTGAAATGAAGCTACTTAGATATACTCTACTTTCTATCTTTTTATTTGTGCCATTCTCTCTGTTAGGGCAAAATTGGACAAACACACTCAAACCGGAAATTCTCAAAAACGGTACCGGTTACTCGGCTCACGACCAAGCCACTGCCTCGGTTATTGATTTCCAAGGTAACGTACTCGTGACGGGTTATTTCGAGGGAGAAATTGCATTCGATACCGACACTTTGCGAACAGCCGGGAATAGAGATATTTTTGTAGCAAAACTGAATAAAAACGGTTATTGGGAATGGGCACGTTCTGCCGGTGGTTCAAATGCCGATTATGGCAGAGGAATAGCCGTGGACGCGAATGGCAACGTTTTCATAACAGGATATTTTTATACTTTGGCAAAATTTGGCGAGCATACTATTTCAGGCTCTACAAATACAGATATTTTCGTTGCCAAATTGAACTCATCGGGAGTTTGGCAATGGGCAAAATCTGCTCCCGGATACGGCTTTAATCGCGGTAACGCAGTTGATGTTGACCCCGCAGGGAATTGCTTCGTTACAGGTGGGTTCGACGGCAATATTACAATTGGCGACATCGTGCTTACAAGTTCCGGCTCAAGAGATATTTTTGTGGCAAAATATAGTGGTGACGGCGATGTTGTTTGGGCTAAAAAAGCAGGAGGAAGCTCTGTTGATGAAGCTCTTGCTATCAAATATTACAGTTCCGATAAAATGCTTTATCTGACGGGTGGATTCGCCGGAACTGCAAGCTTCGGTTCTGATAATATCAGTTCAACCGGTGGCAAAGATGTATTTGTTGCAAAAATGGATTCATCGGGCGTATTTCAGTGGGCAGCAGGTGCAGGCAGCACCTCATCTGAAGATAGCCGTTCAATTGCTTTAGATGGTGGCGGAAATGCTGTCATTACAGGTTATTATGTCAAAAATTTCAGTTTCGGTGCTCATCCTTTACCTTCACCCGGCAATGAAGATGTTTTCGTTGCGAAAATTGACAAAGATGGCTCTTGGTTATGGGCTACCGCTGCAGGAAGCAATGGCTACGAACAAGGCTATTCCGTTACTTTGGATAATTCGGGCAATTCCTACGTTAGCGGATACTTTACCGGAACCGCAAATTTCGGTGGAACAAATTTGGTTAGTTCAGGTGACAGAAATGCTTTTCTGATGAAATTGAACTCATCGGGAGTGATTCAATGGGCTAAAGCCATATCAGGAACTACCACGATTGATTGCTACACCGTAGCAACTGCTACCAACGGTATTTCTTACCCGATTGGAGCCTTTTATCATAATGCAGTATTTGGGTCTGATACTTTATACACACGAGGTAATTCGGATATTTTTGTGTCGAGAATTTCAAGTTCGGGCAATTGGTCTTGGGCTTTGGGAATGGGCGGAATCATTGGTTATGTCAATGTAAATTCCGTAGCGGCACTTACAAATGGTGATTTCTATTCCTGCGGCTCATTTTTCGGAACAATCGTTTTTGGTAATGATACTCTCAAATCCTCCGGCGATGCAGATATTTTTGTCGCCAAATCTGATAGAAACGGCAATTGGCTCTGGGGCAGAAAAGCAGGTGGTACCGAACCCGATGTAGCCAACGGAATAGCAGTTGACCATCTTGGTAATGCTATCATAACCGGATACTTTTCGGTCACTGCTAAATTTGGAAATTTTACACGAGTTTCTTCCGGGCAAGGGGAGATTTTCATTGCTAAAGTTGATACAAATGGAAATTGGGTATGGGTTACAATAGCGGGAGAAGACGAATTTGACGAAGGGAAAGCCCTTGTAACTGATGCTGCAGGAAATATTTACGTTACCGGCTACTTTTCCGATAAACCTTATTTTGGAGCTACTCGATTATTCTCAGCCGGCAGAGATGACGTTTTCGTTGCCAAATTGAACAATAGCGGTGCATGGCAATGGGCTGTTCGAGGTGGCAGTAGTCAATTCGATGTCGGCAACAGTATTGATATTGACCCAAGCGGGAATTTATATATCACCGGCGGATTCGAGAATATTGCTACATTCGGCTCTCATTCGGTCACTTCAGGCGGCGGCGATGACATCTTTATTGCCAAATTAAATAATTCGGGCACTTGGTTATGGGCGGTAGCTGCCGGAACAAACTCATTTCAAGAATATGGCTCTGATGTCAAATTTTCAAGTTCCGGGCATGTCTATGCGACAGGCACTTTCAAAGGTTTGTGCCTTTTTGGTGGGCAATATTTAATCGGCGCCGGAAATTCTGACGGATTTATTACAAAATTAGATACAGCCGGAAATTGGATTTGGAGCCGCTCTATCGGTGGTCCCGGATTCGATGTCGGAAAAGGCATTTCTGTTGATGCTACGGGCGGTGTTATGGCTGTAGGCTATTATTCCTCATCGGCGACGATTAGTGGAACGACTATTCAATCAGATGCTTCGAGAGCGTCTTATATAGTTCGTTTAGCTTCGGACGGTTCTGTCCTATACGCAAAAAGTGACTCAAATTCAGCTTTTTCGGAAGCTCGAGCGGTGGCTGATATTGGTGGTGGTGCTCATGTTATAGCCGGGATTTATTATGGACAAGTCAGTTTCGGTAGTTTGGAAATTAGTGAAGCGATTTCTCTTGATATGAATTCTTATTTTGCTTTTGATGGAGTTGCCTCGCCAAATTCGGTTTGGATAGTTAAGGAGAATACGGGCAAAAGTTCGTTAATTTCAATTGCGGCTTCTGTCAATCCAATAATTGGCAATCGTTATATGGCTGTCGGAGATGCTATTGGCGTTTTCTACACTCGAAACAGTAATCTTTACTGTGCAGGATTTTCAATCTGGAATGGAAATGATATGGAAATTACTGTTTGGGGCGATAATGTAGAAACTGCAGTCAAAGACGGAATGGCAGACAATGAAGCATATACAATCAAGCAATTTGATGCTATTACAGGCGACCAATATGTAGTCGTTCCGCGTTATGAGTCCGGTCCCGACCACTTTGTAGATGCCACTACAACTGTAATTTCAAGATTGCCTGATTACCCCGATACATCATTTATACCTCTTGTTATCGGTTGGAATATGGTCTCGTCAATTTTCTTGGCTACAAATCCGAATATGGAGAGCATTTTTAACTCAATCAAAAATCATGTTGCTATTGTCAAGGACAATGCAGGCAACGTCTATATACCGGAATATGATGTCAATACTATCGGTGATTGGGATTTGACACAAGGCTATCAAGTCTATTCGCAAAAGGTGCAAACAATCAAAGTTGTCGGCACTGCGATTGAGCCTGAGGATTACCCCATATATTGTAATGCAGGTTGGAATATAATATCATATTTGCGAGATAGTCCCTATGATGCTGAAAGCGGTTTTACTCCACTTACCGAAAATGATAATTTGATTATTGCAAAGGATAACGCAGGGAATGTTTACATTCCTGAGTTTGATATAAATATGATTGGGAATTTAATGCCAATGCAAGGCTATCAGGTTTACCTGACCAATAAAGACACTTTGCAATATCCGCCGAATTCTTTAGACAAGATGAGTGTTGACTATGACCGTCACAGATATGATGCAGTTTATTTCCGCCCACAAGAGCTTTATACGGCAAATAATTCCGTTCTGGTCATTAGTTTGCCCGACATAGCGGACGGCTCGGAAATTGCAGTTATGACGCCTTCGGGAACAGTTGCCGGTGCAGCTAAGTTTAAAGATGGAATCGCTCCTGTTACCGTTTGGGGAAATGATGTCTTGGACGAGAATCCAAAATTGTTCGACAATGGCGACAAAATGAACTTTGTGCTTTTCAATTCAGCCGACAATAAGGAATTGATTTTAAATGATTTAGTTGCGGAAGGCAAAATTGCAACTGAGTTGACTTATAAGCAAAATGCTTATTTGAAAATTAGCCGAAATACTGCACTAAACCTAAATATGAATGCTTCCGCTTATCCAAATCCGGCGATAGATTACTTCTGGTTAAATCTCGAAGGACAATTCACGGGTGCAATCAATATTGAATTGACTGATTTGTCGGGTAAATCCGTTTTGAGCAGTATTTTTGACAAGAAAACAAGTTCACATTCTGAATTAATTAGTTTCAGCAATTTATCGAACGGATATTATATTTTGAAAATCGAATTTGATGGCAGCACAATCAGCGAAGGAATTATAATCAATAAATAAATTATTTAACAATTATAAATTTTTCGGATTTGAAATTCCAAGGTGATTTCAAAGTAGCGAAATAAATTCCGGTGGGAAGAGTTGAACTATTGAATTCAATTTCATGCGTAAATATTTCTTTTTTCAAATTATGATACTTGTAGTTTTCAATTTCAAATCCTGCTGAATTGAAAATTGTTAATTCATACTGTCCTTCTGTCATTCCTTCGAGTAAAATCTTTACTCGTGGTGCGCCAATTGCCGATTTCACAGTCATACTAGCAGGTTTGAAATAATTAATGGGTCTAATTTCCAATGCACAAGCTCTAATTTTCAAGTTGCCATAAGAAAATGAACTCCTGATTAAATCACTGTCCCACTCAGCATTGTCTATCGCAAGTTGTTCGTTAACATCAGTTCCGACCAATACTTTGCCACAAATTTGTGTTAATTCTTTTCCATCATTGCTGAGCGTAAAATCATCCAATTTCATTCTCAAAATTCTTTTTCCGCCAACAACTTCATTAGACACTATTTCGCCATTCGTAATATTATTTGGGTAAAAATAGTCAGCGTTGAATGAAACTTGAAACTCGACATTTGATTCCAATTCTTGGGCATCCTTGCAATCTAATTTTGCATAAACGGGAATGCAAATCTCATCGCCCGGTGCAGCTTCAATTTCGGGAATCATAATCGTATTGGTTGCTATAATTTTGCCTTTTATTGGCAAATTATCTTCAAGTTTGCAAAAATCAGAGATAATAAAAGTCAGAGTATCATCAACAATACCGATTTGATTTGATTTCACAATGTTCTTTAATTCGAAAATCTCATCCTTTTTGACTAAAATATTACTGACATTGTTCAATTCAATCTCGCTCGAAGCATTAAGCAGTTTGACATCTTTGATTAATACATCAATTCCGGTCACATTTTTAATAGCCAATTTTATTTCGAGACTTTCACCAAGGCAAATTTCGCCAAATTGAGCTTCATTGACATTGATAAATTCGAACTTTGCAATTTCGGCTCTGACAAGCAATGTATCTGAGTCCGAGCAATGCCCGTCATTTAACAAAGTTAAAACATATTTTCCGGGCTTATCGACTTCAATTGATTGTGTAGAATCGCCCGTTGACCAAATGTATTCGTGAGCTTCGAATTGAGATGACAGTATGATTGGAGCATCGGAACAAATTATGCTATCACCGATTATTTTTGCAATCGGAATTTGACTATAGCTTATTAAAATGCTATCGGAAATCATATATTCGCGGAAAAATGCTTGGAAATAATATTTTCCGACATCATTTTCGGAAAAGTTGTCAATCTTTAGAAAATATTCTGTAGAGCTGTATCCATTTGGACCTTCCCAGTTGAATGTCATCTCGTTGAAAAGTACATTCGTAACAGGGTCAATAATTAAATTGTCACCACTGCAAACAATCGTATCTTGCAGGTTACTTTTCATGAAAAAATACCCTTGCGACATATTTGGCAAGCCGTAGAGTGATTTTGCAGAGAATTTTTGGGATGATAATCTGACCGCATCCGCATGATAATTACATTCATCGCCGGTCAGATTCGGGTTTTCGATAACGTCAAGATAGCTTGAGTTTAGCAAAGCAATATAAATTTTGCCGTTAGGACCAATTTGCAAAGCTCCCGGCATGGCTCTATTACTATTCCCATATATTTTACGTCCGCTCAAGTTGATTAAATCAGAATCTAAATCCGTTACGTCATATTGATGTATCGAACGTTGTGTAAAATCCGATACATAGAGCTTGTTGCCATTTGGCGAAAACTCTACTCCGTAATTACTGTTTCTGCCGAAAGTACGAATCGAAATCGGATTGAAAACTATGCCTGTCGAATTATCAAATGAAAATAATTCTATAAAATCATACTCGTTGACTGCAGCTGCTAATTTCGTCCCGCATGGAGAAAATTTCATCATTCCGATAGACCGCAGTGAGGAACCGGTATAATTTAAACCGCCGGTAGAATTTATCACGTCCTCAATTCCTTGGTCAGTAAGCAAAACTGAGATGAATTTGTCACTATTCCATTCGTGACTAACAATCCAGAGGTCTTGATTATTATAGTGAATAGTGGCAGTAAGTTTTTCTGCTACGGGTTTGTGAATTAGTGTGTTAATTTCAACAATTTCTCCCAAACCATCGTTTAGTTCTGCATCAATTACCGTATAGCAAAGCCCTTTGTTTTCAGGTTGGTTTGGGATAATGTCGTCGAAATATTGTCCGGCATCTACAGTGAAAATATAATAAATACTATTTACACCGGGTTTCTTGACAATCAAAGCACTTTGTGTCGAGCTGAAATGACCGTGCATTGCAGTGTCCGGATTCATCACCTTATGTTGAGAATTCCAAACTCTGACGCCATCTGTGTAAAACATCAACTTGCCCGTTGAATCAGAAATTGAAGAAACGCCTTCCAGAGTGTTTACCTGAGAATTATTCAAAGCTATTGGTTCGCCATCGGGAGTATCGAATGTGATGGCTGCGTTAGCACCAAAATACCAGCTATAGCTCTCTTTTTGAGAGTAAATATCGGTCGAAAAAAATAAAAAATAAAAAATAAAAATTATGGTCAAGCGCATTAATTTTCAATTATTAATTTTTCAAATATCACCGTATCAGGTGCTTTTAAACGAATAATATAAAATCCGTTTTTAAAATCACTCGAATATAAGGAAAAATTATTAATTTTTGGTGAATTATTTGAACTAATAAATTCAAATGAAGCGATTTCAATGCCGCTTAAGTCGAAAATGCTAAGCTTGTGCATTCCCTTTTGTGTGGTTGTGATAGCAAGTTCAACTGTTTCAGATGCAGGATTTGGGGCAATTTGCAGTGTTGGCGGCTTTATATATTTAATGGGACGCAATTCGATTACACAGGCTTCGATTTTCAAACTGCCGTTTATTTTTTCTGTTGTAATTAAATCATTATACCAGTCAGTTGTAGCAAAAGTCAATTCTGCCGGGACAACTCTGCCGACGAGTGCCACTCCGCATAGCATATCAATAATTTGCTCCGAATCTGTGAGTCGCAATAAATCGTACTCGATAGTTACCTTGCAGATGCCATTTTCTATGACTTTTGTAAAAGTAGTGCCGGATTTTAGGCTAATCGGATTGAAATATTCTGCGTCAAAAATGATTTCCAACTTCACACGCGAATCTAATGGAGTGGCTCCACAGTTGATTTTCCCGTAAATCGGGATGCAAATGCTTTCTCCGGCATCTACGACCATATCGGGCAATCTCACAATGTTGCTTAAATTAAATATTTGCCTCACTTCAGAAAATGATTCGGCATAGCAAGGTTCGTCCGATATAGCTGTAATTTTTGTTTCGAAAATGCCTGTAGATTCCGAAAATGATTCGATTAAAATCACTTGCGATTCTAAAGCCGCAATAGTAAACGGTACTTTAGGCGAGATAATTCTGAAGTTGGAATAATCATCAAGAATTAATTCCTTAATAATTGTTTCAGTTTGAGTATCATTTTTCAATGTCAATTCGATTATTGATTCCTTGCCTGTGCAAACTGTTGCCCCTTCGTACAACTCTTGCGTGAAGCTGATTCCAACGCTAATGTCTTGGATTATAATTTCAGCTGAATCGGTGCATCCAAATTCATTTCGGACATGTAATTTATACTTGCCCGCGCCTTTGACAACTGTGCTCGGCGATGTGCTACCGTCAGACCATGAATATGAATGATAATTTCCGATTGCAAACAAAGTTAATGTATCACCGACACAAACAAAATATTTAGTTGGAATAATTTCAGGTTTTTCGATTTCAATAACTTGCACTTCAAATGCAGCAGTATCGTAGCAGCCGTACTGATTTGTAATTCGGAAAGTATAAATCCCGCTTTCGCGAATCGTGCGGACACTTTCGCTAATTCCATCATTCCAAAGTATTGATTCATTTTCAAAATCATAAACAATCGTCACATTTACCGAATCACCTTTGCAAAATATCAAATTATTATCATAGATTATATCAAAAATTGGTTTTTCGTGAAATATAATTTCGACTTCGGCGGAATCCTTGCAATCAAATTCATTGACAACGTAAATTTTATATACTCCAGTTTGAGTTATTTTTCGCGTCAAATCAGCTATGTCGTCATGCCAAAAATAATTATTTTCGGCTATTGGGTCAATAACCCAAATCTCCATTTCGTCGCCGACACATAAATTAAAAGTCCCTTCGTGTGATAGCATTACAATTGGGTTGGTGGCAATTTCGACTTCAATTTCATCAGTTCCGGTGCAGCCACCACTATGATAAACTGAGACGGAATAATTACCCGCAGTACTGACAATTATTTCAGGGCTTGTTTCTCCGGTTGACCACAAATAGGTATATTCACCTTCAATATCGCTGGCTCTGTCTGTACTCAAAGTGATAGATTCACCCTCGCACATAATTCTTTCCCCGATAATATTTACGATTAAATTGTCCCCTGCATATACACTAAATGAAGCTTCCGCAACGCATCCTGCTTTGGATGTAGCCGTAACGTGATATGTCCCGTGTCCGTCAACGAAAATTTCATCACCGATTTCTCCCGTTGACCATAAATATTCAACTCCCGGCTGACTTTTCTTGATTTTCAAATGCCCTTTTTCCGGCGGACAAATCGTGTCGGTGCCTACAATTTCAACTTCGGGAAAGGGATGAACTTTGATATAGACCGAATCTTTGAATCGGATATGATTAAATTCAAATACTTCTAAGACATAATATCCTTCGTTAAAATCTCGAGAATTAGCAATTGCAATGTTTTGGGATTCGGAATAAAAAGAATTCGGTCCACGCCAGACGTAGCGATATTCATCCGCAGACGGTATCACTCTCGCAGAAATTTTTATCGTATCGCCAATGCAAACATCTCCAGCCGTGATTTCTAATCGGTAATCGTATTCGGTGACAAAGAAATTGGGCAAACCATATGTGGAACCGCCTCTCGTGAGCAAGAAACCTGTATATTGAAAATTACACGAGTTGCCCGCCAAATCCGGTTTGTTGATTACTCCCAATGCCTTCAACTTATGAATGGCGAGATATATTTTATTGTTCGGACCGATTTGCAATTGACCGAAAGTCTCTACTTCTGTGGAATATTCATCATATATTGGCTTTCGTGTTGATTCGATAATCGGGCGCTGATAGGAACTAATGTCAAATTGCAACAAACGAGAAAAGGTATTTGTTACATATACAAATTGCCCCGATGCGGAAAATTCCAAACCGTAATATCCCGCGACAGTATCCATAGTGACGGCGACAAAATCTGACAATTCACCTTTGTCACGGTCGAATTTGAAAAGCTGTAGCTCTTTGCCTGTGTTGGTAACTGCTGCCAAACGGTCGCCCTTACGATTAGCTTTCATTTGCCCGATTACACCGTCTTTTTTCAAGCCGCTGCCTGCATCATGAGGTGGACCAATGGATTGAGTTTTCACATATTCAATTCCATTTTTGGTCAAAAGTGCCACAACAAATCTCGGTGAGTCCATTTCATGTGCAATCACCCAGAAATCTTCATTGTTGCTGTGCAAAACTGCGGTGAGTTTTTCGGTAACAGGTTGATGAAGCAAAATATTTTTTTCAATTACATCACCATTCCCCAAATTTGCGTCAATATCTACAATAGAATAGCAAAAATCTTGTGGTGAATCGACCAAATATGGACCTTTGCCAACAGTAAAAATGTAATGAATATTGCGACTGCCCGGTTGGCGCAATATCAACACCGTTTGAGTGGACGATGCATTACCATTTAGTTTGAATCCATTAGGCATTTGAAGATTATTCTTGCCCCAAACATTAACTCCATTAGAGTAAAAAAGTAGATTTCCATACTTATCGGAGATGCTGGCGCTACCTTCGAGTTGAACCATACTACTTTCTCCGGCAATGACAGGCTCAAGGTCGGGCGTATTAAAAGTGATTGAAGCTTTGCCACCGAAGTACCAATTATAATATTCTTTTCCCTTTTGCTGGGCTTGCACTGAGACAGCAGCAATCAAGAAAAATGCGAAAATGATTTTTTTCATCTTAGTATCAGAATTTGTTGATAATGAATACTCCAAGGTGCTTTGAGCAGCAAACTATATACGCCTTGAGACAAAGTGCTAACGTCGAATAATAAATCTACAGAGCTTGATTGGGTATTTTCCCATGTTCGGAGGACTTCTTGCGTTCCGTCGAAAGCGACGAGAATGAGTTCGAATGCGCCAATTGAACCGGATTCTATAGTAACGTTGAGATTTTCATTCGCCGGAAGTGGTGAAACCTTCATCGCTGTTGGTTTGAGATGTTGGATAGACCTCATGTCAATCACGCAAGATTCGAGACTTAATTTACCATTTTTCTTCACGACATCAACGGCATCATTTGACCAATCAACTTCAGTGACTACTAAGGAAGTCGGCGTAGAATTACCGATTAAAGCCGAGCCGCACAATTCATCAATCAATTCATCGAAATGAGTCAAACTTAATGAATCATATTCAATTGTTATGGTGCAGATACCATTTTCAATTGTTTTCGTAAAATTCGTTCCCGATTTGAGGCTGATTACATTGAAAAATTCAGCATCGAAACTAATCTGAATAGTTGCCGATGAAACAAATGGCGAAGCACCACAATTGATTTTCCCATATATCGGGATACAAAGTTGCTCTCCGGCAATAGCTTCAATTTCGGGCAATCTTATTTGATTTGTTAAACTGAACTTTTGTGATGCGGACGACATCGTTTCGTGATAGCACGGATAATTGGAAATAGCCAGAATTGATGTCTCAAACAATCCTGTTTCGTCCGAATTTGCTTCGAGGACAATTTCTTTCGATTCGAAAGCGCCGATTTTAAACGGCAATTCAAGCGAGGCGAGTCTGAAATTATCAGAATTATCAAGAACGATTTCACTAATGATTGATTCAGTTTCGGTATGATTTACCAAAACTGCTTTAATTTGTGATTTTGTTCCGGTACAAACTGTTTTTTCGCTGTACGCAGATTGGTTGAAACTAATATCAACAATCAGGTCAGAAATTGTGACTTCAGCCGAGTCAACACATCCAATTTCATTGGTTACAATCAATTTGAAGGTACCGGTTCCTCGCACAACAGCGCTTGAACCTGTTGAACCGTCAGACCACAAATAAGATGCATATTCGCCATTTGCGGTGAGAGTTAGTGTGTCGTTGTCGCATACGGAAAATTTGCTCGCCGTAATTTCTGGTTTTTCGATTGGCAGAATAAAAATTTCAATTTCTGCAGAATCAATACATCCGTTTTCATTTCGAACAATTAACTTATAAATGCCTTCGTTGTCAACTATTGTGCTTTGCGTTGTAGCCCCATTCGACCACAAATATTCGCGATAGACTTGATTTGCAGTTAAAGTCACAGGTATGCCGGGTTCGCAAACATAAATTTGACTGGCGATGATTTCAGGTTTTTCCATATCAAACAATCTAATTTCAAATTCCGTTGTATCGCTGCAACCATAAGCATTTGTAACTACACATTTATATTTACCGTTTTCGGTAAATGTGCGGGATATATCTTTTTTTCCATCTTCCCAAATAATTAAATTCTCTTCAGAATCTGTGTTGATTGTAACCACAACGGAATCACCTCTGCAAAAATTCAAGTCATTGCTAAATTCAACTTCTACATCTGGTTTATCGCTAATTCTAACTTCAACTTCGGCTGAATCAATGCATTGATATTGATTAGATGAATATATTTTATATACTCCCGGTTCTGTAACAGTTCGAGCCGTGCCGATTATTCCATCCTCCCAATGGTAATTATTGCTTAAAGATGGGTCAATAACATAAATCTTGAGTTGTTGTCCGGCACAAATTATTTCAATGCCCGAATGGGACAATTTAACGTCAGGGTTGGGATATTCTGTGACATGTACGGTATCATAACCGATGCAACCGCCTTCTCGAATGACTTGCAAAGAATATTCGCCGGGTTCACGGACTACAATGCTCCGCGAGGTATCGCCCGTTGACCATTTGTAATAATAATCTAAAAAGTCAATAGATTTAGCTCTGTTGGCAGTCAGGATGACTGAATCACCTTCGCAGAATCCGATGCTACCTAAAATATCTACTTCTAAATCCCCCAGTTCTAAATCAAAATATGCAGTATCGCTACACCCTTCTAATGAGGTCGCTATTACATAGTATTTGCCCGGTTGGGTAACTTCAATCTCGTGATTGGTACTGCCATTAGACCATAGATAACTTACCCCGTCCTCTTTTATGTCAATTCTCAATTTGGCTATATCAGGTGGGCAGATTGTTTTCGGTCCAATAATTTTCACATTAGGAATCGGATTAACAGTGATATAAATTGATTCAGTCATAATCAACTCGCCTAATTCATAAACTTCGACCTTGTAATTGCCCTCATGAATCGATTTTGCATTTTTAATAATTATTTTTGATGTGCTCCCGGTAAACTCGTTTGGTCCTGTCCATTCGTAAGTATAAAAAGAACCACCTGTGGGAATCATTTCGGCAATTAATTCAATATCTTGCCCCTCACAAACATCTTCACCTTTTAACACCAATTTTAGATATGGTTCAGTAACACAAAAGTTTGGGAGTCCGAATCCACAGAAACCGATTTCTAAGGTGGTTGCATTAAATTGTAAATCACAAGCAATATAAGCCGAATCAGGCTTGTTTATAACGGATAGATTTTCTGCGCCGGCAATAGCAATATAAATTTTTCCATTCGGAGCTAATTGCAATGAACCGTAAGATTGGAAAGATACATAATTACTATAGATTGTCTTCTTAGATTGTTCGATTGAGTTTTTATTATATTCACTAATGTCAAATTGAAATATTTTACGATGCACATTGGATGTATAAACAAATTGCCCGGAAGGTGAAAATTCTACGCCATAAGTCCCTTGTATATTATCAATCCTAATTGGCAGATGGTTGGAAATGACTCCCGTTTTTCTGTCGAAATGATACAAATCCAAATCAAGCAATGGAAAGCAAACTGCTGCTAATCTATCACCACGTATATTAGACTTCAAATGTCCTAAAGCTACTCCCGTTCCATTAGATTCTACATCGTAAACGGGACCAATTTTTTGGGTTGAAACATTTTCAATGCCATTTTCCGTAAACAATACCACGACAAAATTATCACTGTTAATTTCGTGAGCAATTATCCAATAATCTTTACCATTAGAGTGCAGTACGGCTGTTAATTTTTCTACAACATCAACATTGTGAATTTTGACGTTTTTAATAAATACGTCACCGGCTCCATTGTTTAGGTTCATATCAACTACAGAATAGCAGAAATCTTGTGGTGACGTAGGTGTATAAGGTCCTTTTCCAACCGTAAAAATGTAATAAAGGTTATCACTTCCCGGCTTCTTGATAATTATTGCAGACTGTGTTGAAGATTGATGTCCCTTTAAATTTGTGCCATTAGGCATAACAGAGTTTTGACGATTCCAAACATCTTCACCATTTGTATAAAACAACAAATTCGCATCTTTATCCGATATACTTGCACTACCTTCCAGAGTTGCCATGCTACTCACATAGCTGACAGGCTCCAAATTGCTTGTGTTGAAAGATACAGCAGCACTATATCCAAAATGCCAATTATAATACTCTTTCCCAATATGTTGGGCTTGGGTGTTTGCCGCAAGAAGCAAGAATAAAGCGAAAATAATTTGTTTCATCTTAGTATCAGTATTTTTTCGTAATGAATACTCCAAGGTGCTTTGAGCAAAATACTGTAAACGCCTTGTGATTTTGTGCTTATGTCAAATTCAAATTCAAGCATGCTTGTTTGTGCGTTATCCCATTTTTTGAGTATTTCTTGAGTGCCATCGTATGATACCAAGACTAATTCAAATTCGCCAATCGAACCCGAATTAACTAAAACTCGGAGATTGTCGCTTGCAGGCATTGGGTTGACTTTGAGCGTTGTTGGCATGTAGTATCTGATGCCGCGAATTTCTTGAACGCAAGAAATACTGATAAGACTTCCGTTGTTTGATTCATTAGCAATTCTTGAGTCATACCAATCAAAATCTTCGATAATTATAGTTGATATAGAATCTGCACCGAGCAAAATTGTTCCGCAAATGGTAATCAAATTTTGCTTGTTTTGCATTAGAGTATAATTATCAGTATAAATCTTTATGAATCGCTTGCCGCCGGAAATGTAATTTTCCAAAATCGTACCCAAATTGACTGTTTTTGGCAAGAAATACTGAGCATCAAATGATATAGTTATTTCAAATCCGGAATTCAAGTCGTCAGTAATGTCGCATTTAGGTTCAATTTCAAACTCTAAACATGCTTCTTCGCCTGCTGTGAAAATCGTGTTTGGCGAAGTGACTTCGGTTTTCATAAATGAGGTAACATCGAATTCGAATGATGAGAAAAATTCGCAGGGTCCAAGACAATTTATTTGGAGCAATCCTTTCAAATCATCAGTTGAAGTTGGCAAATAACTCACCTTGATAATTGTTTTTCCGTTTGCATCAATGCCTGCCATTATATTTCCATCATCAAGCAATTCCATATCCTTCGTAGTGCCAAAAGTGAAATCTTTGGTTACAATGAAACGCGGATTGGGGTTTGTAACTTCAATTTCGATAATAACTTCTTCGCCAACGCAGGGTTCAGGGAAATTCAGTTGTTTGAATGATAATTGCAAAGATTGGTCAGCTTCAAAGATTTCGATGCTGTTTGTTGCCATGCAATCGTTTTCATCATATACAGTAACAGTATATCTACCGGCTTCGGAGATGTTTATTGTTCTTGTATTTTCGCCTGTTGACCATTCGTATCTCGAAAAATCCCCGGTTGTGGTAATCGATGCAAAATCGCCTTTGCAAAGCTCGGTTTTTTCAGCAGTCAATTCAACGTCGAATTCGGGCAATTCTTCAATTTCAACAAATGCAGTATCGCTGCACCCCCACTGATTCCAGACTGCCAGCCAATATTTGCCTGATTGAGTAACGGTGATAGATTCGCTTTTCTCGCCCGTTGACCAAATGTAATCTATATCTGGCTCAATTGTTGATTCAAGTATAACCGAGCCGCCCACACAGAAAACAGGCTCTCCGATAAGATTTATACCGGATATGGGTGACTCGTGAACGATTACATCAACTTCTGCAGAATCTTGGCAAATGTTTGCGTTTGAGACATAGACTTTATAAGTTCCACTTTCCTTCGCAATTAAAGTATGCCCTGTAGTTCCGTCTTCCCAAGTATAAATAAATGCAGGATTAGGATTTAGTACGTTCAATTCTACACTACTACCCAAACAAAATGCGACAGGTGATGGATTTTGAATTTCTACGGTTGGAATTTCATAAAACATTATTTTAGCTGTATCGGAGCCTTCGCAACCACCGGCATGAATAATATTTACCCAAACTTCGGTAGTTTCAGTAATTTTTATTGATTTGGTCGTTTCGCCTGTTGACCATAAATAGCTAAAGTTTGATTCACTTTCAGGGAAATTTGCATTAGCTACAAACGTGATTGTATCACCTTGACATGCAAATTTCGGACCGCCAATTCTTGCAGGTAACCTGTCAGATACGGTAACTGACACAGCCGCAAAATCACTACACCCAAATTCAGTAGTAACAGTTACATAGTATAATCCTGTTTTGCTAACGACAATACTATCAGCTTTTTCACCGGTTGACCATAAATATTCAAAATCAGGATTTTTGGGGGAAGCATGAATAGTAAGTGTTTGACTTTCACAAATTGATACTTCGCCTTCGAAATTGAGTTGTACAATTGGTGTTTCATGAATGATAATATTTACCGAAGCGGAATCTGTGCACCCTTCGGGAGTAGTGGCATAAAGAGTAAATTTGCCTTCCTCATTGAGAAATTTTCGCTCAAAACCTAAAACTCCATCGTTCCATTGATACGAATATGTGTCATTGGGTTCTAAAGCATAAACAGTAACAGAATCACCCCGACATAAATGAATGTCACCTTCGTGACTTAGGTCAAGGAAAGCATTTTGATTTCGCTCCAAGGTTCGGCTGTCATATGCAAAGCAAGTTCCACCGACTACGAGTTTTACTTCATATGTTCCTGATTTTGTTGCAATTATAGTATTTGAAGTGTCACCCGTTGACCAGACAAAAAAGTGCATATATTCAGACAAATCTGTTAGCGAACGTGCTGTAAGTGTCGCTACACCCGGCACACATATAACAGTATCTCCTTCGATAATGACTTGGATTTCATCCAATTCCTTAACAACATATGTCGTTGTATCCGAGCATCCGTGAATATTTGTAACTCTTAATCCATAGTTACCGGGCAGTTTTACTTTAATAGAGGGCGTTGTCTCCCCCGTTGACCACAAATACTCATAATCGGCTTTATTGTGAACTGATTCGAGCAGCACTTCGGAGTTATCATCGCAAATTAATCCAGTTCCAACAATTTCAGCTTTAGGGGTTTCAAGAACGGTAACATGTGTAAAAGCGGTATCATAGCAACCCCTCTGATTTCGTATTACAAGGAAATATGTTCCCGAATCTTTTACTGTTATCTGGGAGGCTCTCGAACCGGTTGACCACCGATATGAGAAGAAAGGGTGAATTGTGTCTGCCGAAAGAGAGGTAGCCTGCCCGTCGCAAATTACAGTTTCACCTAAAATTTTAAACTGTGTCCGTTTGTTTACCCGAACACGATTGCTGACTGATACAATAAACTCTTCTCCATTGACAACATATTTGACAGTCAAAACATAGGTTCCACTATCCTCAAGATTCGCATCAGTAAAGTGCGGTTTGGTTTCTTTAGACGTAAACCCATTTGGTCCAGTCCAAGCGAATTCAAATTCGTATTTTGAGGTATCCTGCAATATGTCCAAAGGGTCTAAAGTAAAATCATCCTTTTCGCATAAATCAATCAACAATGAATAATTCGAACCTAAGGGGATGCCGTTTGGAAGTCCCAACTGAGATTTTGTTGTGTCTAAACCTACACCCATTCTAAATCCGCATGAGGCACCTTTACCTTCCGGATTTGAAATTTCACCCAAGAAGTGTTGCCCTGATATAGCCAAATAAATTGAACCGTTTGGTGCCATTTGAAGTGAACCGATATGTTCACTGCCTCTTTCAACTACATATTCAGATTTTTGGATAGATGTTGTATCGTAGATATTAACTTCAAACTGGTATAATGTGGAAACTTTCAAACTGTTTCGACTGTTGGTAATATAAAGCAAGTTACCTGAAGAAGAAAACTCGACGCCGTATAAATTATATACTCCGTCAACGTTAATTCTTAAGGGTTCCGATGCAACTCCTGTTTTATTGTCGAATTTGTACATTTCGAAAAAAGATACATCTTGGTAAGCAATTGCGATTTTTGTTCCTTGAGCAGAGATTTTCAACTGACCTACAGAATGATAGTTATGAGTGGGTTCAAATCCTATTGATGTTATTACAGTATCCTCGATACCGTTTTCTGTCAGCAAGTAAGCGTAAATATTATTATTTTTCCAACCTTTTGTAACAATCCAAATGTCCTTTTTGTTTGCGTGCAATGTTGCGTTAAGCTTTTCGCTGGCTTTTGCCAAAAGCGGCACGTTTGTTGACAACATGGCACCTTCGCCACCGTTTGCAGCCATATCAACTATGGAATAATGAATTCCTACATTTGGTGGGTCAACATATTCACTTGCATCGGAAGTAAAAACATAATAAACACTGCTGCTGCCCGGTTTTTTTGTAATTAAAGCAGATTGAGTTGAAGATTGGTGCCCCTTGAGCTTATCAACATTTAGTTTTGTGCCTCTAAAATTATATATGTGCTCGCCATTTGTACTAAAGAGAAGATTTCCCATTGCATCAGAAATTGTCGCCGAGCCTTCATATTGAAAGAGGTTATTCCCCGGTAAAAATACGGGATTACGATTGGGGGTGTTGAAAGTTATACCAGCAGCATCACCAAAATACCAATTATTAAACTCTCCTTGACCATAAAGAGTATTCGCTGAGAGGCTAAAAATAAAAAAGAGTACAAATTTTCGCATGAGCAATCTCCCAAAAAAATTGCAAAGTTCTTACCATATAAACAATATAAATTAACTTTCGTTACAAATTTTTTTTTATTTTATTAAAATAGTGAAAAAAAGCCATTAAATGCAATAAAATCAACATTTTTTAGTCAAAGATAAAATTTCGGTAACAAACAATCGCTTTTTGTGATTTGTAATGACATAAAAAATAGTTATTTTTGCAACTTATGCTACTAAAATATTAGAAATGAAAATTACACTTATAAAAATTTAATAAAGGTTCTATAAAGCATGAATGAAGGGCAATTAATTCAGGTAATCGGTCCGGTAGTTGACGTACAATTCCCACAGGGAACGATTCCGGCGGTGTTGAATGCATTAGAAATTCATTTCCAATCCGTTGAAGACGGTTCCGATAAAGTTCTTGTCTGCGAAGTTCAACAACATCTTGGCGAAGATAGAGTCCGTGCCATTGCAATGGACAACACTGACGGTTTAGTTCGGGGCATGAAAGTTTATGACAAAGGCTCGCCTATCACAATTCCGGTCGGTCCGGCAGTATTAGGCAGAATGATGAACGTCATCGGGCAAGCTATTGACGGCAAAGGCGAAATCGAATCTGATATCAGATACCCTATACACCGCCCTGCCCCGAAATTTGCAGACCTTTCGACAACCAAAGAAATGTTCGAGACCGGAATTAAGGTTATTGACTTGATTCAACCTTTCACCAAAGGCGGCAAAACCGGATTATTTGGTGGTGCAGGTGTGGGCAAAACAGTTATTATCCAAGAATTAATCCACAACATTGCAAAGC
The DNA here is from genome assembly GCA_023957315.1 of Candidatus Kapaibacterium sp. Lineage (NCBI taxonomy): Bacteria > Pseudomonadati > Bacteroidota > Eximiradiia > Eximiradiales > Kapaibacteriaceae (SeqCode) > Kapaibacterium (SeqCode) > Kapaibacterium sp. (SeqCode). The sequence goes on along the minus strand of JAMLHE010000021.1, from coordinate 14,567 downwards.
ATCACGGTGGATACTCTTGTTTTGCAGGCGTCGGCGAAAGAACTCGCGAAGGTAACGACTTGTATCTCGAAATGGAAGAATCAGGCGTACTTGACAAAACTGCATTGATTTTCGGTCAGATGAACGAACCTCCCGGAGCACGTTTCCGTGTAGCACTTACAGCCCTCACAGCAGTTGAATACTTCCGCGATGAAGAAGGCAGAGACGTACTTTTGTTTATAGATAATATATTCCGTTTCATCCAAGCAGGCTCCGAAGTTTCCGCATTGTTAGGTAGAATGCCTTCAGCGGTAGGTTACCAACCTACTTTGGCAACAGAATTGGGAGCTTTGCAAGAACGTATCGCTTCTACTTCCAAAGGCTCTATTACATCCGTTCAAGCTATTTACGTTCCCGCAGATGACTTGACTGACCCTGCTCCGGCAAATACCTTTACGCATCTTGATGCAAAAACAGTATTATCGAGACAAATTTCAGAATTGGGGATATATCCTGCTGTTGACCCATTGGATTCGAGTTCGAGAATCATGGACCCATTGATTTTGGGCGATGAGCATTATAATACTGCTATCAGATGCATCCAAGTTCTTCAAACTTACAAAGATTTGCAGGACATCATCAATATCTTGGGTATGGACGAACTTTCTGACGAGGACAAAACTTCGGTTTACAGAGCCAGAAAGATTCAAAGATTCTTCTCGCAACCATTCCACGTTGCCGAACAATTTACAGGCTACCCGGGTGTATATGTTACTATCGCCGAAACTATTGCAGGATTCAAAGCTATTCTCGACGGTCAATGCGATGATATTCCCGAAGGCATGTTTGCTTACAAAGGTACTATAGACCAAGTATTTGACGCTTGGAAAAAGAGTCAGAACTAAGGAATGAAGTGAAAAATGGCTGATAATTTTTTAAATATTGATATAATAACCCCACTCAAAACGGTTTTCTCGGGACTGGCAAAATCTGTCAATGTACCCGGGTCGAAATCTCCGTTTACGGTGCTTATTAACCATGCTCCGATAGTATCAAGTTTAGATATTGGTATTATCAAAATCCTGACTGATGAAAACATGGAGCTTATTTATGCTACGGACACAGGATTTGTCGAAGTTCATGACAACAAAGTTTCTATCGTAGTCGAATCTGCAGATGAATCCAATGAAATAATTAGAGATAAAGTCATAAAGACAATCGAAAAATTACAAACTGATTTAGAACTTACTTCAGATGCTTTTACTCAGACCAAATTTAAGAACTTGATAAAATTAAACGAAATCAAACTGAAAGTTTGCCCGACCGCAAACAACTAAAATAATGGCGGAGAAAGCATATCTCCGCTTTTTCATATTTATAATTTGAGCGTATTTGTGATGATTGAGAACAAAATATTATACGAAGGAATCACATACGACGACGTATTGTTAATCCCGGACTACTCGCAAGTCTTGCCCCGCGACACAGAAATTAAATCTAAATTAACCGCAGACATTACACTGAATGTGCCTGTCATAAGCGCCGCAATGGATACAATTACCGAATCGAACATGGCGATTGCCATGGCTCGGGAAGGTGGTTTGGGCGTTATCCACAAAAATCTTTCCATCGAACAGCAAGCTGACCAAGTTGACCGAGTAAAGCGTTCCGAAAGTGGCATGATAAAAGACCCCATCACTCTCACCGTTGACAAATCTGTCGCCGATGCACTTGAGCTAATGGCAAAATATCATATTTCCGGAATCCCGATTATAGATGACAATAGAAAGCTCATTGGCATTATAACCAACAGAGATTTGCGATTCAAACCCAATCCGCAGGAAAAAATTGCGGACGTCATGACCAAGGAAAACTTGATAACTGTCCCCGAAGGGACAACTCTCGAAGAAGCTGAAGTTGTATTGCAAGGCAAAAGGATAGAAAAACTTCCTGTCGTTGATTCGAATATGATTCTGAGAGGGCTGATTACTTTCAAAGACATTCAGAAAAAGAAAAAGCACCCCAATGCCACTAAAGACGAAATGGGCAGATTGTCTGCTGCTGCTGCGGTAGGAATAGCTTATGATACACTCGAAAGAGTCGAAGCACTCGTTAATGTGGGCATTGATGCTGTTTTTGTTGATACGGCACATGGTCATAGCAAAGGTGTCATAGATATGGTTAGGCGAATCAAAGCCAAATACCCGTCGCTACCGATAATTGCGGGAAACATCGCAACTGGTGGAGCCGCACAAGCATTGATTGATGCCGGAGCAGACGGCTTAAAAGTCGGAATCGGACCGGGCTCAATATGCACAACGAGAATTATTGCCGGAGTTGGCATTCCGCAACTAACTGCCATTATGAACGTAGTAGAAATAGCGTCCAAGTACAATATTCCGGTTGTGGCTGACGGCGGTATCAAACAAACAGGCGACGTCGCTAAGGCAATTGCCGCCGGAGCTGATACTGTTATGATTGGCAATTTGTTTGCAGGGCACGAAGAAAGCCCGGGCGAAAAAATCTTATACGAACGCCGTGCATTCAAAATTTATCGTGGCATGGGTTCAATAGACGCTATGCAAAAAGGTTCTGCTGACCGATATTTCCAAGATACTGAAGATGAAATCAGCAAATATGTACCCGAAGGAATCGAAGGCAGAGTGCCTTTCAAAGGCAACGTTAGCGATACTGTTTACCAACTTATCGGCGGATTGCGTTCTTCGATGGGTTATTGCGGTTGCAAAAACATCGATGAATTGAAAACAAAAGCTCGATTTAACAGAATTTCAAGTGCCGGATTGAGAGAATCACACCCTCACAATGTCAGCATAACTAAAGAATCACCAAATTACTTTGTTTAAACAATAATTACAAAGACCTATGGCAAAAAAGACAGCACCTCGTAAAGTAACTGACGAACCTGATTACCCGAAAATCATCAACAGAAGGCTCGACCAGCTAAGGTTTTCTCTCGAAGACCATAAAGTAGAAGCGATAGCGGTAAGTTTTTTACCTAATATCCGTTATCTGACAAATTTTTCCGGCTCGAATGCGATTTTCTTCATTTTGGAAGATGAATTGCATTTTATTACCGATGATTCTTACGAAGAACAAATCAAAGAAGAGCTCTACAAATTACCCAATCTCCACTTTCACATCACGAGAAGCCCATGGGAATATATTGCCAAGAAAAAAGTTCTCAAAGGTGTGCAATCAATTGCTTTCGAAGCAGACAAGATGCCCTATTCAGAGGCAGTCGCTATTCGTAATGTTATCAGACCACTGAAATTCAAACCGGCTGAAAATCTTGTAACAAGATTTACCCAACCGAAAGACCCCGATGAATTGAATTTCATCAAGAAATCTATCGAAATTTCTCGCGGTGTATATGAATATATGCTCGGATTTATCAAACCCGGCATGAGTGAAAAAGATATTTCGAATGAATTATGCTATCAATGCCGTAAAAATGGCTCCGAAGGCGAACCATCAGATATCATTGTTGTTTCGGGCGAACGTAGCAGCCTTGTGAATGGCAATCCGACCGACAGAAAAATCAAAAAGAACGACCTGATTATCATGGACTTTGGCTCTAAAGTCAATGGATTCGGTCCTGATATTTCGCGAACTGTCTCAATCGGCAAAATCAACAAAGAACAGAAATTGATGTATGATTTAGTCCGCAAGGCTCAACAAATTGTACTCAAAGAAGTCCGTCCGGGAATGAACGGCAAGTATCTCGATTCGGTAGTTCGCAACTTTTTCAAGAAAGAAGGATACGGCGATAGCTTCAAGCATACGGTTGGTCACGGCGTAGGGTTGCGTGCTGTAGAAAATCCCGTCATCAGCTATGAATTAGATGACCAAATCGTACCCGAAGATTGCGTAATTAGTATCGAACCGGGATTGTATATCCAAGGCAAATTCGGTATCAGAATGGACGAGTTGATTTTAATCACCGTAAGTGGTGGCAGCGTGCTGTCGGCACCTCCCGATGAGATAGACGTAATTTGACGCAAGCGTAATGGTATCAGAAAACACAACAGATATTTACTCAAATTTGAAGCGCAATGTCCTTGTTATAGCGTACTATTTCCCGCCTATGGGATTGAGTGGCGTTCAGAGGACTTTGAAATTTGTAAAATATTTACCGAAATTCGGTTGGCATCCAATTGTGCTTACAACCGGAGATTTGGACTATTATGCTTTCGACGAAACCTTGATTGAAGAGCTCGGCGAGGAAAATATCACTATTGTCCGCACTCCGAGCAAAGGGAAGCCGACGAAAACCAGAAATTTCCCGAATCAATTTATTCACAAATTAGGCAGAATGTACAATGATACATTCTTCGTACCTGATTCGAAAATCGGTTGGAAAAAGCAAGCTGTCAACACAGCCAATGCAATTATTGCCGATAATGAAATTCACGCAATATTTGCCACTGCACCGCCATTCACTGACTTTTTGATAGCCGATGAAATAGCTCGCAAACACGACATCCCATTTCTTGCCGATTACCGTGACACATGGGTGGATAACCCGTTCAAATATTATCCAACTCCAATGCACAAGAACAAAAATCTGAAATTGGAACAAAGGATTCTCTCTCATGCTCACAAATCATTTGTCACCACAAGATTTGCCAAAGAAGTGCTGTTGCGTCGCTACAGGTTTCTCTCCCACGAAGACATCTTGATTCTGCCACACGGCTACGACCCCGAAGATTTCGCAAACGCAAATCACGGACACAATGACAAGAGCAAATTCGTAATTACTCATTCCGGTCTCTTCCAAGATGACCGTACTCCCAAGTATTTTCTCAAAGCACTCTCGATATTTCTCTCCAAAAATAAACAGGCTAAAGAAGCCACAATACTCAGATTTGTGGGGCTTATGCGTCCTTCGCATCTCAAAATGGCAAGCAAATTCAAACTGTCCGACAACATCGAATTAACCGGCTATGTAACTCATAAAGAATCAATTCGTCATATTCTTGATTCTGATGTTCTTTGGCTTATGATGAATGATACGTACCGGTCGCCGGGCAAGTTATATGAATATTTTGGAGCAAGAAAGCCCATATTCATAAATGCCCCCTCAGGACCAATGACGAAAATTGTCCAAGATAGCGGTGCCGGATTTGTTACAGAACCCGACAACGTGAAGGACATCGTCAAGAAGCTGTCAGAGCTCTTCGAACTATGGCAAAGCGGCAATTTGCCAAAGCCGAGCGAAAAGTTCGTAGCAGGATTCGACCGAAGCAAAATCACCAATGATTTGGCTCGCGAATTATCACTTTCAGTGAAATACTGATAAGCAGTCGAATATTAACGCATTTTCATATTCCAAAATATTAACAATAGTATTTCGTACATTAACATTATTACTTTAACGTATTTACAAACTTTTTTGGAGTTTCTATGTCTTATTCTAAACTTTTAGCAGTTTTATTTGCATCATTATTGATGGGCTTTCTTGTCACTTCATGTACTGAAGATGACCCCGTTGACCCAACTAATGAAAAACCGGCTGCACCCACAAATCTGATGGCTCTATCAGTAAATGAAACTACCATTCATTTAAAGTATGATATCTCCCCATCAGAGCAAAACTCACTATTCCAAGATTACTTCCTTAATTATTGGGTAGTTGGAGAAACAGCAAACCCTATGACTATGGCAGTTGCGAAAGGTGTGAACCCAATCGCAGTTACCGGACTTGAAGAAGGTAAAATTTACGAATTCCAACTCGTAGCACGCTACACAAACAATGAAAATTCAGCAGCTTCAGCAAATGTTAAATGGTCACCTGCTTCAAGATTCGTTGAAACTATCTTTGATGCGCCAATCAAAATTTATGAATCAGCTTCAGGCTTTGGAAGTGGTTTGCAAATTTACGATGGTACAGAAGGTCCAAGCTCACTTACAGTAACTAATGGAGCAAATTGGGATTTAGGTTTGGAAACTGCTGGAAATACTATCATGTTCGGTTCGGCTACTAAATTAGGTTATAATTTCCAAACACAACCACAACCTACTTTTATGATGACTGATTATTTCTTGGCTGATGCTTTGAATGATGTTTTTGATAGCAGGTCAATGGATGATGGCGACCGAAATACAAAGTACGCAGAAACCACTTTGGATTTAGCTACTGTTGCTGGTTCACAAAATGCAATTTTCTACGTAAGAAAATACCAACCGGGCAAAACAAGATATAATTATGCAAAAGTCATGGTAGAAAGAAATGCACTTTCAGGTGGATTCTTGCATGGTGTTGCACCAAACAGACACCTTATTCTGCATATCTCATACCAAAAAGTTGAAGACGTTCCTTATGCTAAAACAGCAAGTAATTAATTAAGGATTGCAATATGAAAAAAATAGCAGTTTATTCCATCATAATAGCGATGCTCGCAGCATCGGTGTTGACAATTCAATATGCCTATGCACAAACCACTATCCAAGGTCAAGTCATAAGCCTTGATTCGTACCTCACAGGTGGCACAGGCAAAGTCGCTAAAGACAAAGCCAAAACTCTTGCCGATGCAGGGCATGCGATTGTACTCAAATCCGGCAACACAATCTACTTCGTTTATAACGAAGACGGTTCATTTGCAGGGAAAAGACTCGCGTCCTTTGCGACAGCAGATAACGTTGGCATAGTCGGGAAAACCAAGACAGTTCACGGATTGAATATCATCATCATGACGATGATTGACGCTATGTAGTTGCATAAGCAATAATTATTAATAATTATCTGAGGAATTTATGATTAAGAACTTTTTACTACCTTTGATGATGGCTACTCTGATGCTTACTTTCGTTGCTTGCGGCGATAAGACAGAAGAAGCCCCATTGCCAGAGGAATCAATTGAAGATATTATTGACTCGGTTGAAACAACACCGGATGTCATTGACACCTTAGTACTTACTCCGGAACCTGTTGTCGAAACCCCTAAGAAGGACGGAGACAAAGCCCCTGCAAAACCCGTTGACGCAACACAGAAACCACTCGAAGGTTATGTAGCCTCGCTTGACGGATTGGTACAAGGCGGCACCGGGAGAGTCAGCAAAGCAGATGCTACTGCCATAGTTGGTCGCGGAGGACTCTTAGTGTTCAAATCGGGCAACAAAGTCTATTTCGTTTACAACGAAGACGGCTCATTTGCTTCCAAACGCCTTGCAGCATTTGCCTCAGCCGACAAAGTCGGAATCTTGGGCAAATCACAGACCAAAAACGGAATCAACATGTTCATCATGACTCATATGGACGCCATGTAATCCCGATTCGACACAGCATTTCTTCACAGCCGCCCATTTGGGCGGCTTTTTTTTTGGGGGTTTGGGGGTGGCAAATGCCGTATTATGACATTTCAAATCTTATATTTGTAAGTAATTTTCAAAGTATTTTGGATTACTACTATATTCAACAAAATTTGGATATGTCGTTTATGATTTGTAAGTTTGTATGAAATATTTTTCTGAGGGATTAATGGAAATAATTATATGGTCTGGTTTGATTTCAGTAATAATTTCGACAATATCGGCAGTAGTAGTAGGGCTAGTTCTAAAGCGTTATGATTTCAAGAGCGAATATTATAAACTGATAATACGAAAACGTTTAAAAGCATATTCCTATATTGAAAAACATTTAACAATCCTAAAGTCGACTTTCATTGATGAAGATGATAAACAGTATCATTCTATATTTTATTATGGTCATGAAAATTACAATCTTAAATTACAAGCATTTGAACAGTCAATGGTTGAAAATATTTGGTTTACACCCGAAACCATTGAATGTCTTTTAGAGTTAAATGAATTATATTTCAGTATTGCAAGACAAGTAGCCAAAGTTAAAGATAAATCAAACCGTAGTTTAATTGAAATAGGTAAAGAACATTTTCAAAAAATTAATGAATTAGGGGGTAAACTACAAGATTCAGTAAAAGAAGACTTATTAAATCTCCATAACATTAAATCTTTTAACAAAAAAAAATGGAAAATCAATCTAAGTAATATACTAAATAGATGGAATTTGCATCTTTAAAAATATTACAATGACATGAAAAATCTACCTACCATTAAAATGTTCAAATAGATTCTTTTTTTCCTGTTCAATTATTACAACTGACAGAGGCTACTTGATTTAACTCGCATGCCTTCATTCAGTCAGCCAATTTAGAGCCTCTTGAGTTATTCCATTATACCAATCCACTTCATTTTCTGTCGAGTTTGCCAATTCATTTGAACGTTCGAAAAATCGTTGAACATGACTTGGTTCAGGAACATAATTTGCATTATGAGAGTCCTGAACCATTTTAATAAAAACACTCAATGGCAATGGAACTATTGTTGAAGTCCCACCATAATATTGAATGTTCATTTTATGCAATGCGTAAAAATGTGCTTTGCATGAGTCATTTATGTTTGGGGCAATGAATAAACAGTAAGCTGGTTTTTCAGTTTCTCTTTTGTATTTTGCAAGGTGTCTTGATACTGGCTCACCTTCTGTTTCATACTGTCTTTGTCCGCTTTGCATAGTTACTTCGACTGTTAAACCGAAGTCTCCATAATCGCAAACAATGTCTGCCATATTGCCCTGTGCTGTTGACATTGGATTTCCAAAGTCGTCAAATTTTAAATTAGCTTTAATCTCTCCACCGTCCAACATTGTCATTGCTCTCCAAGTATTCCATTCCAACATTAGCGGAGTGTCATATAGCGAATTATCGAGTATTTGGTCAAATGTTGTAGATATTTCTTCAAAGAGTCGGTAGTCTTTGATTGCGGCAACTTGTTCTGTTAATAATTGTTCTTTTCTGTTTTCTAACTCGTCTGCAAAAAGGTTTTTAAGGTCTTGTAAAGTTGCATTTGGTGATATTTCAATTTGCGGAAATTCAGTACGTATTTTTTGTTCGAGTAATTCTCTATTGTCCGTTAATAAATTGGGAATTTGAGGATTGCCAAGATAATCAACATATTGAATTTCGTCATCAATGAATATGGGGTCTCTGTTTGCATTTTGTAAGAAATAATCAACTTCTTGAATTTTTTCCGGAACAATAGAAATAGATTTTCCTATATGTGAAATGTTTACTAACCCTGTTGCTCTTAAATAACGAAAACAAGCATCTGCATAATCTCGCATATTACTTGATTTCGTTTTCAAATATTTTGGAATTGAATTATCCTTTGTTTGTCGTGTTCGAGTGTTTCCTGAATTTATATCTGAACTATAAATTCCTCTTAATTCTGCATCCCAGTATTCTTTACGAAAACTTTTGTAATTCCCGTCAAACTGTGCTTTTGCATTCCTGAACTGGTTGATTTTTTCGACAATCGTATCAAATCCTCTGTAATCAACTAACTGCAATCCAAACATCGTCAATTCATCAAATTTCAATGTTCCAAAATGTCTAATTAGGCGGAAAATTTCTAGATAAGGTTTGACCCAAAAATTTGCTGACTGTTCTGTGGGTTTATGGAATGGAGAAGGAATTTGAAATTTAAGCAACTGTCTTAAAAATATTTCTTCTTTTCTAATTGAACTTATTAATTCTTTGCCTGCCGATGTTAGTTTAATTGTAGGGGACAAAATAACGAAACCAAGAGCTTTTGGCGCACGGTTTATTCTATCTCTTGCACTAAAAGCAGGATCATTCGCACCTTCGCCATTGAAAAAGTTTTCCTCCCTTAATAGCTCCATAAATGCTCTCTGAGTTTCATTCCCCCATTTCCTCCCTGAAAAGTGAGTAGATAATAATCCGATTTCAGGAATCATTTTGGCTGGTGTCCTAGGAGAAGTAGTGACGAAAATTACTTTACTGTTTATTCTTGGCATATCATTTTACAGTACTAGATCTTTTTCAAATACAATTTTTGGGAAATATTTTTTAGATACGTTGCCATAATTTGAAATTAAAATATGGCTCGCTTCGGACTTAAATCTGTTTCTAATATTTACTGCATAAGATTTTCCATATTCATCAACAATCATGTCTTCATATAACTTTTCAGTTAATGGAGTTCTGCCAATTACCATAAGTGCTTTGCATTTTAATTGTTTATATTGATTAGCTAATTCAATATGATTTTTTTCGTTAAAGCCGTCCTTATGCTCTATATTTCCATAGTCCGAGAAAACACAATCATAGGGCGGGTCTAAAAACATAAAATCATCTTCATTTGCCATTCTAAAAATTTCCGAATAGTCGAGATTGTAAATTTCCGTGTTTGCAAGTAAGACACTATGGGCTTTTGTAACCAAAGTAGTATTAAGGTTGGCATATCTTCCATAGGGAACATTAAACTCACCTTTGGAGTTATTGCGTATCATTCCTGAATAAGCTGTCTTGTTTATAAAGAAATAAAGCAATCCATCAGAATATTTTTTCTCATTCAAATCATTGAACATATCTCTTATCTTGTAATATAGAGATTCGTTGTCGTCGTCTACACGTTTATCAGGTGCTTGACGTTTTAGTTCTTCAAATTTTTGGCGATTAATCGTATAAATTTTTTCAATTTCAGTTAGTTCCGCTTTGAGGTTGTCAAAGTTGTATTTTACTTCCAAATAAAAGGATATTAGTTTTGAGTTGATGTCGTTTATGATTGCTTTCTTAGGTTCTAAGTAAAAGAATAACGCGCCGCCACCAAAAAATGGCTCAATGTATCTACCACAATATTGTGTAAGATGTTTAATTAAATGAGGAATTTCTTTTGATTTTCCACCCCTATATTTTACTAATGGTTTCATATTAAGACAATTTTGGAATACCACTCATTACTATAGCTTTCTATTAGCAACATCAACTTTATACATATTCTAAAAAATATTATTAATGATTTAAAAATTACATCTAATGCAAATATAACAAAAATTCATATAAATTTATTAATTTTATACTCACAAAAAAAAAGGCTGCCCATTTGGACAGCCTTTGGGAAGAATTTTCCGGGTGCTTTTTACATTGTGTCAATTATGTGGTTGAAAGTGTAGCTGGGACGCATCACCTTTGTGGTTTTGTCGTGGTCGGGCATGTAGTATCCACCGATGTCTGCGGGTGGACCTTGTGCGTCGAGCATTTCCTGAGTGATACGGGTCTCATTTTCAGCCAAAGCGGCAGCGATTTTCTCGAAACGCGTTTGCAGTGCGGTGTCGTGCGATTGTTTGGCGAGCGACTGAGCCCAATAGAGTGCCAAATAGAAGGAACTGCCGCGGTTGTCGAGCTCTTTGACCTTGCGTGAGGGCAGCTTCCCGTTCTCAAGATAGATTCCGATTGCTTCGTCGAGCGTTTCGGATAGGATTTTGACCTTCGAGTCCATTGTTTTTTCGTAAGCAAGCTCCAAGGAAGGCACGAGGGCACAGTATTCGCCTAAGGAGTCCCAGCGGATGTGGTTTTCCTTCAATAGCTGCTGAACGTGCTTGGGTGCCGAGCCTCCTGCGCCGGTCTCGAACAATCCGCCACCATTGAGCAGCGGCACTATCGAGAGCATGCGGGCGCTGGTGCCGAGTTCGAGGATTGGGAATAGGTCTGTGAGGTAATCACGAAGGACGTTGCCGGTCACCGAAATTGTGTCGAGCCCTTGGCGTGTGCGTTCAAGCGTGAAATTCATGGCATAGACGGGTTTCATGATACGCAAATCCAGCCCAACTGTGTCGTAGAGCGGGAGGTAGTCGTTCACTTTTTTGATGATTTCGCGGTCGTGGGCGCGCTGCTCGTCCAACCAGAAGATTGCGGGCGTGTCGGCGGCTCTCGCTCTTTTGACGGCTAATCCGACCCAGTCTTTGATTGGCAAATCTTTCACTTGGCACATGCGGAAAATATCGCCCTGTTCGACGTTTTGGGACATGAGTACCTTGCCGTCGGCATCAACAACGCGAATTGTGCCGCTCTCGCCGGCTTCGAAAGTTTTGTCGTGCGAGCCGTATTCTTCGGCTTTTTGTGCCATCAAACCCACGTTGGAGACGGCTCCCATGGTTGCGGGATTAAATTGCCCCTTGGCTTTTGCGTCTTCCAAAATCGCGGAATACATCGTAGCGTAGCTTCTGTCGGGTATCATGGCGATGCAATCTTGCAATTTGTCGTCATTGTTCCACATTTTTCCGCCGTCGCGAACCACATTTGGCATCGAAGCGTCAACGATGATGTTGTTCGGGACGTGGAGATTCGTGATTCCGTACCGCGAATCAACCATTGCGAGTGCGGGTTGGCTCTCGTAAACTTTGGCGATGTCGGCTTCGATTTCGGCTTTTTTGTCGTCGGGCAATCTGCTCAGTTTTTCGAGCAAATCCGTCAAACCGTTATTGAGGTTGACCCCGATTTCCTTCAAAGTGTCGGCGTGCTTGTCTATGGCGTCTTTGTAGTAAACTTCGACGGCGTGACCAAACATAATCGGGTCGGAAATTTTCATCATAGTGGCTTTGAGGTGCAGCGACAGGAGCACATCGTCTTTGCGGGCTTCTTCGATTTGCTCGGCGAAAAATTGGCGCAAAGCCGCGACGTTCATCACCGCTGTATCAATGACTTCGCCGTCTATGAGCGACACTTTCGGCTTTAGCACCTTGACTTCATTGTCCTTGCCGACGAATTCGATTTTGACATCGGTAGCTTTTTCAATCGTGACTGATTGCTCAGAGCTGAAGAAATCCTTATCATTCATATGCGCCACGCGAGATTTGGAGCCGGATTGAGGCCATGGCTGCATCATGCGGTGCGGGAATTTTTGGGCGAATTTCTTGACAGCTGTTGCTGCACGGCGGTCGGAGTTGCCTTCACGCAAAACGGGATTGACAGCGGAGCCGAGGCATTTTGCGAATCTTTTTTGCAGAGCCTTTTCATCGTCGTTTTGGGGTTCTTCGGGGTAATCCGGAATATCGTAACCTTTGCCTTGCAACTCTTTGATAGCCGCTTGAAGCTGGGGAATTGAGGCACTTATATTGGGCAACTTGATGATGTTTGCAATCGGTTCTTTGACGAGTTCGCCCAACTGAGCGAGATAGTCGGGGATTTTTTGCTCGTCGGTGAGCCGCTCTGGAAAGTTAGCGATGATTCTGCCTGCCAAGGAAATGTCCCTTGTTTCGATGCTGACGCTCGTTCCTTTGGTGAAATTTTGCACTATTGGAAGCAAGCAATAGGAGGCGAGTTCGGGTGCTTCGTCAATTTTCGACCAGATAATTTTATATGATGACATATTATAAACCTATGATATATAGTAAAATATTTAATTTCAAAATCAAATTCACATAGATAACAAATTTAAGAAATTTTTGGCAAAAAGCAAGTAAGTCTATCAAAGAAGTGGAAATAAAAGGGGGGAGATGGAGAAATCGTTCTATTCAAGAATTTTCTATTGCATTTATGCATCATTTAATTATATTTGTATTGTGCTTATTGAGAAGAATTGGATGAGAAGATGTTGAAATTTTTTTAGAATAGTAAAGGTTAAGACAATGAAAACTGTATTGATACTTTTTATAGCGATAATCTCCTTACAGAATGCTTTTGGCACGGCACAAATTCCTGACAAAATCAAATATAATGATATGGATTACAGCTTATTTAGTAATCCTTTAGAAACATATTTCGAAAAGTATCCGGACTTAAGACCCAAAGGTGGATGGCAGTCAACAGCACTATGGCGCGGTTATAAAGCAAGCTTTGAGATTAGCCGCGATATTCTTTATTTGCGCGATATTGAAATTAATGTACGTGACACTGATTCGAAGAAAAGGTACGCATCAAAATGGATAAGTGTTTTAAACGACGTATTCCCAGACCAAAAAGATATAGTGGTAGATTGGCTAACCGGACTGCTCGTTTTGCCTTCCGGTGAATTGTTGGAATACGTTCATATGGGCTATGCTTCAACTTATGAAAACTACTTGTTATTGGAAATTGATAAAGGAATTTTGATAAAGGAAATACAATTTACGGGTGAGGAATATGAAGAATTTAAGGATAAACAATACCAAGCGTTTAAACAAACTGACGAATATCAGGAAATTAAAGCCGAATTGTTAAAAGATGGTAATACTGAAGAATTCATTGACGATTTTTTGAAAATATATGTGATAGAATACTCCTCTAAAATCTTGATAGAATGAGAAGTGAATAGTTTTACTCATCCCTAATCATCAGCAATTTGATTTGCTGGGCACGATTCTCGAATTGAATAAAACTATGACCACTATTTTCAAACCATTCAACATATTTAATATATGGATTAAAAATATTTAGAAATTTATCATAAGTAATTACTTCGTCATCTTTGCTTAATAAAACGCTGAAATTAGAATTCGTTTTATTATTCCGCATCATATTAAAAATATTTTTTTTTAAATTAATAATATAATCTATTTCTTTTTGTGGTAAATACGCCTGCAAGGTTATTTCGGGGAAAAATGAGGGATTAATTAATAAAATTGGAATATCATATTTGAAATGTAAATATAGCGATTTAATCGAACCAATAGAGAATCCTAATAAATATATCTTTTTATTTTCGGAAATATATTTATCAATTAATAATTCTAATATTTCGATAGGCTCATCATTATAATCAACCTTTATCGTTTC